>CAZCJI010000116.1:0-8362 GCA_964498625.1 uncultured Rhizobium sp. | reverse complement strand
ATCTTTTCAATTACACACATATTGTCATTCCCGGCCGAGCGACGCCAAGGGCGTCGCGAGGGTATGGGAACCCAACTGGGCGGCGAACAAAATTCGATAGTGAAGTTGGATCCCCTTCCCTCGGCGCGCTCAGGCGCGCCTCGCCGGGGATGACACGCTTGGCTGCCAGTCACAGCCCGCAGGCGGAATGGGCCTTGTCCAGTGCACCGGAAAGTCCACCGAGCGAATAGGTGTCCTTCGTCTCCGTGCCGCGCGCCGACGTGCCGGTCACGACCGCGGTCGCGCCATGCGCCATCGCCGCGACCAGACGGGCCTCTTCGCCGGTATCCTTCATCCACGCAGTGCCGCCGTCGCCATCGTTCTTCGTGAACAACTCGAACTTGTCCTTGCCGACTTCGACGGTGACGGTGCTGTCGGCCTTGAACTGATAGCCGGACACGATCTCGACCTCGTCCCTGGCGCGGCGCTGCGGCCAGTTGTTGATCAGGAAATAGATCGGATCGCGCTTGGCCTTTTTGGGCTCGCTCGATTTCGGCTGCGCCATCGCATAGCAGGAGCGGCCGTCGCTCGACACAGCCTGAAGCGCGGACCAGTTCTTGTAGGCGCCGAGCAATGTCGGCGCGGAATCCGCTCCGGCCTGTGTCGCCATGAGGGAAGCCGCGGCGAATGTACCGGCGACAACGAAACGAGAAAAAACGGTCATGACGCGTGAACTCCTCGACAGCAGCCGCGCGAGAGAACGCCAAGAATCCGGCGGTTGTGTGATTGCGGCGGAACGCGGAATCGTCATGCCCGATCCGGGCCGAAAAGGCAAATACATCCGCTCGGTCAAAGTGTTAACGGGTGGCGACGATTTCCTCTTCCACGTCGCGCAGCCGGTCCTTGCCGAAGAATAGTTCGTCGCCGACGAAGAAACTCGGGGAACCGAACACGCCGCGATTGGCCGCAGCCTCTGTGTTCGCGAGCAGCTTGGCCTTGTTCTCCGGCGTCTGTGACGCGGCGATCAGGCGATCGGCATCGAGACCGGATTCCAGAAGCGAGGTGCGGATCACTTCGGGATCGTCCATCTTCCGGCCGTCTTCCCACATATAGTGGAACGCCGCATCGACATACGGCATCAGCTCACCGCTTGCCTGCGCGGCGACCGCAACGCGCATTAATGCCAATGTGTTCACCGGAAAGTTCGGATTGAATTTGAACGCCGTGAGATTGTGCTTCCGGGTGAAGCGCTGACTCTCCAGCTGCTCGTAGGCGAGCTTGCCCTTCACGCCGCCGAACGCGACCATCGGCGGCTGGTTGTTGGTCAGCTTGAAAAGGCCGCCGAGCAGAATGGGCACATATTCGAACTTTGCGCCCGTGCGTTTTTCGATTTCCGGAATCACCTTGTGCGAGAAATAGGCGTTGGGGCTTCCGAAATCGAACAGGAATTCCACGCGTTTCATCACCAGCGCTCCGCATAGGGTCTTAAGTCGAGTTCGAACGTCCAGCCGTCGCGCGACTGGCTGTGCAGATACCAATACGCGTTGGCAACGCTTTCGGGATCCATCAGCGTGTCCGGCGGCAGCGCATCCGGGTCGCGGCCGGCGGCCTTGATGCGATCGCGCACGAACGCGGTATCGACGCCGGCATCGATGATGAGATGCGCGACATGAATGTTCTTCGGCCCCAGCTCGCGCGCCATGCTCTGTGCCACATTACGCAGGCCGGCCTTCGCCGACGAGAACGCGGCATAACCCGCGCCGCCGCGAACGCTCGCGGTTGCGCCGGTGAAGAGGATCGTTCCCTGCCCGCGCGCCAGCATCAGCCGCGCGCTTTCGCGCCCGGCAAGGAAGCCCGCGTAACAGGCCATTTCCCACACTTTGCGGAAGACGCGCTCGGTGGTTTCCAGAATCGGAAAATTCACATTGGCGCCGGGATTGATGACCACGACCTCCAGCGGCGCGTGGGCATCCGCTTCGTTCAGGAATGCCGTGACGTCCTCTTCCTTGCGCGCGTCCAGCCCGCGCGCGACGCAGGACCCTCCAGCGTCTTCGATTTCCTTTTTCAGCTTTTCAAGTTTCTCTGCCGTGCGGCGTCCGGCGAAGACCGTATAGCCCTCGGCCGCGAAGCGTTTGGCGATGGCGGAGCCGATAAAATCCCCCGCGCCGATCACGGCACAGGTTGCGTTGCGCTTCTGCATGCGATCCTCCTATTCCCGCAAGCCGTATCCCGTCGCGTAAAGCCGCAACGTCGCGGCGCTGAGCAGCACGACCAGTCCCACCGTCATCACGATGCCGACCAGCGGGGGCCCTTCGTGGAAGCCAATCATCGCGTGGCGTAGCCCGTTGATCCAATAGAAGAACGGGTTGCCGTAGTAGAGAAAGCGTAGGTACGGCGGCATCATGTCGATGGTCGAGAATACGCCGCCCACCATCGACAGCGGCACGATGAAAAAGACGTTGAGGATATTAAGCTGTTCGAAATTCTTCGCCCACAGGCCGATGATGATGCCGAGTTCGCCGAAGATGGTCGAGACCGCGACCACCCAGAACAAAAACTCGAAGATGTTGTCGACCGCGACGACTCCGAAACACGCGCCGATAGCGAGGATACCGAGCGCCGTCACGATGGAACGGATCACGACGCACACCAGCATGCCGACGATCATCTCGACATACGAGAGCGGTGCGACCAGCGTCTCCTCGATGAAGCGCAGAAAGCGCTGGAAATAGATCGCCGAGGTCGATTGCAGGAACGCGGCGTTGATGATGTTCATCATCAGGATGCCGGGCAGCACGAACTCGAGATAGCGATGGCCGCCGATCTCCTTGATGCGGCCGCCAAGCACGAAGCCGAAAATGAAGATGAACAGAAGCGCCGAAATCCATGGCGCGATGAACGCCTGGATAGGCACGCGCATGATGCGCGAGACTTCGCGCCGCACGATAGTACCGAGACCGATCCAGTTGATGCCCATCGGCTTGAGTTGCACGTCCTGCGCTGTGGTCATGCGGCCGCTCCCGCGATGTGATCCGGCTCCGCGCCGGTGGCTTGCAGATAAGCGTGCTCCAGACCGCCGGTCAGAAACTCCGCTTTCGGTCCGCTGCGTACGATCTGTCCCTTGGCGACGATCGTGATCGTGCGGCAGAGGCGTTCGACCTCTTCGAGATAGTGCGAGGTCAAAAGGATCGTCTTGCCGTCGCCATTGAGTTCCTGGAGATAGCGCCACAGATCGCGGCGCAATTCGACATCCACACCGGCGGTCGGCTCGTCGAGGATCAGGAGTTTGGGATCGTGAACCAGAGCGCGCGCGAGGATCACGCGGCGCTTGAGGCCGCCGGACAATTCGCGAAACGCCTTCTTGGCATGCTCCGTCAGATCGAACCGCTCGATCAGCATGTCGGTGCGCGATTTGCGCTCGGCCGCGCTCATCCCGAAATAGCCGCCCATCCAGTCCACGATCTGCCGCGGCGTCGCGAACTGATCGACATTGAATTCCTGCGGGCTGAGGCCGATCAGCCGCCGCGCCTCGCGATAGTTCTTGACCGCGTCGATCCCGAACACCTCGACAATACCGGAGGTGATGGTCGCGATGCCGGTCACGCAATGGATGGTGGTGGATTTGCCCGCACCGTTGGGACCGAGGAAGCCGAAGAAATCGCCCTCCTCGATAGTCATGGAAAGATCGTGCACGGCGACGGTGCCGCTGCGATAAACCTTGCGAAGATGGGAGATTTTGAGAGCCGCTGTCATCGAATCCAAAAGAATAGCTTTGGCCCTATATAGGGACCGATCCCGGAATTGTCATTTCCGGGTCTTCACAATCGGCGCGCCCCACGCATGCCGCGGCGGAATGTCCGGCGGCGGACGCCCGGGCGCCAGAGGCCGGCTGCCGTAACCGCCAAGGCTGATCAGCCTGTCGTAAAGGACGATCGCACCGGCCATGCCGACATTGATAGAAAACCGCGTGGGAATCTTCACCACGAATTCGCATCGCTTCAACACTTCGTCCGACAGGGACATTCTCTCCGCGCCGAACACATAGGCGGCGCGTTGCGGATGACGAAAGCGTGGAAGCTCGACCGCGTCATCGGTGATTTCCACTCCCACCAGCCTGCAATCGACCGGCAGGCGAAACTCGTCTGCCGAGCGGAAGGCATAGACCGGA
Organism: uncultured Rhizobium sp.; assembly: GCA_964498625.1. GTDB lineage: Bacteria > Pseudomonadota > Alphaproteobacteria > Micropepsales > Micropepsaceae > Rhizomicrobium. The sequence continues at coordinate 4,215 of CAZCJI010000116.1, read as the reverse complement.
ATGGCGCCCTGCGAGCTGGATGTATCAGATTGTACGTCCGACAGCTTCACTCTGGCATTGATGGAAAAAAAGAAGCTTGCGTCGAACGCATGGGCGATGCGCATAAGATTGCCGAGGTTCATCGGCTTCGAGATGCCGTCCACACCCGCCGCGAAATAGCCGCGCATTGCCAACCTGCTTCCGCTACAGAAAAGTTCCTTATCTGAGTCTTGCGCATCCGCCCAATTCCGCGTCTCCATGAGCGGCGTTGCGTTTGGCGCATTTTGCACAGTATTTTTCGGGGTACCCGGAACGAACACCAATGATCATTTCGTATTCACGCAATTTCATCTTCATCAAGACCAAGAAGACGGCGGGCACGACCGTCGAGGCGGTGCTTGCTACAGGGTGCCACCCTGGCGACGTGATACAAGGGGTTCAAGGTGCTATCTATCGCGGGTCGGGCCTCGTCATACCTGGCCTACAGAATGCGAAACGCGAACAGGAGGAATCGCCTGACGAAGACGATCGCAACGACGACGATGAATATGACGGTTCAGGCCTTAAGGTTGTTCCCCACATGTCCGCGAAAGAGGTGCGGGAACTCGTTGGACGCCAGTTTTGGAGGTCCGCGTTTAAGATAACGGTCGAACGCCATCCTTAAGAAAAAGCGGTTTCGCAAGCCTACTTCCGCATGGCAACTTGGAAAAGCGACAAATCATTTGAGACAATCCTTGATGAGACCGTGCGTCTAGGCGAATACCGGGGTTATCCGCTGTGGTCGATCAGAAAGCGAGTCGCCGTCGATGAGTTTATTCGTCAGGAAACTCTTAAGGCCGATCTCGAAAAAGTATTGGAGAAGTTAGGCATTCCAATGCCGGAGCAATTGCCGCAGATGAAATCCAAGATGCGCAAAGACAGGCGTCCGGCCCGCGAGATTCTGAGCGACGCCCAAAAGGAAATCGTTTACAGATTTTGCAAACGTGAGTTCAGGATTCTGGGTTATAAGCCGTAATGGCAAATCCGGTTCTTGTTGAAGTCACGCGCGGCGATCTTGTCGAGAGCGTCCATCGCGGATCCGTCGCGATTGCGGATGCCAAGGGCAATATCCGCTTCGCGCTCGGCGATCTACACACGCCCGTCTATCCGCGCTCTTCTCTGAAACCGATTCAGGCCCTGCCACTTCTGGAATCGGGCGCGGCGGACGCGTTCGGACTGGGCGAAGAAGAGATTGCGCTCGCCTGCGCGTCGCATTCCGGCGAGCCCATGCATACCACGCGCGTGGCCGCGTGGCTTTCCAGGATCGGCTGTTTGGAAAGCGATCTCGCCTGCGGCGCACATCCCTCGCGTTACGAGCCGGTGGCGGAAGACATGATCCGGCGCGGTGAAAGGCCGACGCGTATCCACAACAACTGCTCCGGCAAACACAGTGGATTTCTCACGGTCGCGCGCCACTGGGATATCGCGACAGATGGCTATGAGCGGCATGACCATACCGTGCAGCGCGCCATCGCCAAAGCGCTCAGCGAACTGACGGAGATCGCCGGGGAATTTCCGTGGGGCGTGGACGGCTGCGCCGCGCCGAACTTCGCCGTGCCGCTGGATGCACAGGCGCGCGCCTTCGCAAAATTTGCGGCGCCGGACTCATTGCCGCCGGAGCGCGCAAACGCTTGCCGCCGTATCGTGCGCGCAATGACATCCTTTCCCGAACTGGTTTCGGGCACCGGCCGCTCCTGCGCGATCCTGATGCGCTCGGCAAAGGGGCGCGTGGCGGTCAAGATCGGCGCCGAAGGATTCTACGCCGGCATGGTGCCGGAAATGGGTCTTGGCATCGTGCTTAAAATCGACGACGGCGCGTCACGCGCAGCGGAAACCGCGATGGCCGCGATCCTCGACAGGCTCGGTCTGCTCGGCGGCGATCCGGCGGCGCGCGACTTGCTCAATGCGCCGGTGATAAATACGCGCAACGCCATTGTCGGCCTGCGCAGCGCAGCACCGTCTCTCGCCCAGGCCGATATCCGCGCCTAATGCGCCGCAGCCTTGGCGGCCGCGGCGGCGTCCTTGTCCGCCTTTTCCATTTCCGGCGTATAGGCTTCGATCGACTTGATCGGGCACATCTGCGGCCCGATCTCCGTTCCGGAGATCACGTTGTCGCCACGCGTCAGACAGGCCAGCGCCGTGTTGCTGTAGGTCTTGAACCCCAGACGCTGGTGAAACTGAAGATGCTGGCACGACACCATAAGGTTCAGCTTGAACTTCTGGTGGCGCATATCCTCGACGATCAGCGTGCGGTCGTTGAGGGCATCCCAGCTGTAGATCTGCGATTGCTGCAGACACGGTTCGGCCGCGAGGGCCGGGACAGACAAAAGCGCCGTTCCCAGCAGGGCGATGGCGAAGATCGTTTTCATGATTCTTTGATCCTTCAAGCGCGTTGCCTCTCCGGCAACAGATTATACGCGATTCAACGCGCTGTCCGTCGGGAAAGTTGCTTGGCGCGCGCAGGCGCGTTGCCTATGGTCCTACAATCGAAATTGTCGGAGCGACTGCCATGAAAGCGATGCTTTGCAAGGAATATGGACCGCCGGAGATGCTGGTCCTGAGCGATGTCCCCCCGCCCAAGGCGGGCCCGGGCCAGGTGGTCATTTCCGTGAAGGCTTGCGGCGTGAATTTTCCCGACGTCCTGATCATCGAGAACAAATACCAGTTCAAGCCGCCGTTGCCCTTCGCGCCCGGCGCGGAAATCGCCGGCGTCGTGAAGGAAATCGGCGAAGGCGTGACGCGCGTGAAAGTCGGCGACCGTGTCATCGCCTCCGTCGGCAATGGTGGCATGCAGGAGGAGATCGTCGCCGATCCCAATCGCTGCATCCCGATGCCGGACAGCATGGATTTCGACACCGGCGCGGGGCTGATCCTCACCTATGGCACGTCGCATTATGCGCTCAAGGATCGCGCCAAGCTGAAGGCCGGTGAGACCCTGGTCGTGCTCGGCGCGGCGGGCGGTGTCGGTCTTGCCGCCGTGGAACTCGGCAAGGCAATGGGGGCGCGCGTGATCGCTGGTGCGTCATCGCAGGAGAAGGTCGATCTCGCGAAGAGGCACGGTGCCGATGACGGCTTCGTCTATGCCTCGGGCAAGCTCTCGCGCGACCAGCAAAAGGAGTTCTCCGACCAGATCAAAAACGCGACCGGCGGCAAAGGCGCGGACGTTCTCTACGATCCCGTCGGCGGCGATTATGCCGAGCCCGCGGTCCGCGCGATGGCCTGGGAGGGCCGTTATCTGGTGATCGGGTTCGTCGCCGGCATCCCGAGCGTGCCGCTGAACCTCACGTTGCTGAAGAGCTGCGATATCCAAGGCGTGTTCTGGGGCGCGTTCACGGCACGCGATCCCAAACGCAATCAGGAACATTTGGCCGAGATCATGCGTTGGACAATTGAGGGTAAGATCAAACCGTATATTTCCGCGCGCTTTCCTCTGGCGCGCGCCGGGGAAGCCATCCGCATGCTCGCCGACCGCAAGGCCCAGGGCAAAGTCATCGTGACGATGGGATGAGCGCGGCGAAGCACCCGCCTCGTTCCCTGCGTCGCCGGCTGCGCTCGATCGCGCTTTTCAATCAGCTTGGGCCGGGCCTTATCACCGGCGCAGCGGACGACGATCCGAGCGGTATCGCGACCTATAGCCAGGGCGGCGCGCAATTCGGTTTCGGGTTGCTGTGGACGCTGGTGCTGACCTTTCCGCTGATGGCGGCGATCCAGCTTCTCAGTGCGCATATCGGGCGCGTCACCGGCAAGGGCCTCGCCGACAATATGGGCAAGGTTCTGCCGGCACCCGTGGTGTTATCGCTCGTCGCGCTGCTGTTTGTCGCCAATACGATCAATATCGGCGCCGATGTCGCGGCGATGGGCGAAGCGGCAAAGCTCGTCACCGGCTTCGGTGAGCACATTTTCACGATCCTGTTCGCGATCGTCTCGGTCGTGCTGCAGATGTTCGTGCCCTACAAGCGCTACGCGCGATTGCTGACGGTGCTGACGCTCAGCCTGTTCTCCTACGTCGCGCTCGTTTTCATGATCCATCTCGACTGGACGCAGGTCGGATGGGGCATGATCGGGGTGCACGCCGATCTTTCGCCCGCGGCAGCCACGACCATCGTCGCGATCTTCGGCACGACGATCAGCCCCTATCTCTTCTTCTGGCAGAGCGCGGAAGAAGTGGAAGAGCTCAATCACAACCGCTCGCAGAAG
>CAZCJI010000115.1:0-8369 GCA_964498625.1 uncultured Rhizobium sp. | reverse complement strand
ATACCGGCTTGCGGATACCGTTTCGAAAACGACAGCAACTTTTCGATGGCGCCATCCAGAACAACAGTATCCGGGTTCAGCAGAAGAATATATTCGCCTTCCGCGAATTTCGACGCGATGTTGTTGCCCTTCGCAAACCCGAAATTCTGCGTTTCTGCGAGCAACCGAACGTCTGGAAATTGCGACGCGATAGCCTCCGCGGATCCGTCGCCCGACGCGTTGTCCAGGACAATAACCTCGAAGCTGGTGGACTGCGTCTCCTTGTAGATTGAGCGCAGACAACCCAGGGTCATCTCACGAGTGTTATAACTGATGATCAAAACGGATAGTTCGGGAACAGGCTTCATGCGTTCCGGCGTTCTCGGAGAATGTCGTTAAAGCACGCGCAATGTATACTTATCCAATCTAAGTTGCCATGCCACTTCATGCCTGCGGAGCCAAGGGATCCGCGGTCGATTCGAAGACGCTAACCAGAATTCATTGCATAACTTTAACCAAATGCAATAGCCTAGTTAATTCCCGCTGCGACGTTTTCCGTTGATGTCCCTTTCCTCGGAAAAGTAGCTGCTTTAAACAAAATAGGGCCTTCGTCTGAATGCCAAAAAGATATTCGCAGCTTAACCCTTCGTAGCTTTCTCTAAGAGGCGGCTCCCAAAGAACACGGCAAATGGGTGAGATTATTTTTAATTTGCACGGCTTGGGCGATCCTCCGACCACACCTTCGGCTGGGGAGCTGAAGTACTGGCTCAACGAAGCCGCCTTTGATCAGTTGCTCGACGAGGTGTGTCTGGCAAGAGATATGGACGACATGTGCATATCGATTACGTTTGACGATGGTAATATGAGCGACGCATTGATTGCACTACCGGCGTTGGTCTCCCGCGGACTGACCGCGCATTTTTTCTTATGCGCGGCGAGAGTAGGCAAACCTCACTATCTGGACGGTGTGGCCATACGCGAGTTGCTTGCGGCCGGAATGACTATAGGAAGCCACGGGATGAACCATATCGACTGGAGACGGACGAGCGACAGTGAATTGGACGAAGAAATATCTGGGGCGAGACGGAAGCTCGAGGACGTTTGCAGCCAACAAATTCTGGAGGTCGCAATCCCGTTCGGAAGCTATGATCGAAGGAGCATTTCGAGATTGAGAAAAGAGAATCTCAATGCGGTTTTTACATCTGACGGCGGCGTCGTTCGAAGCGGAAGTTGGCAGAAAGCACGAAATAGCTTGGATAGAACTCGCCAGCACAAGGGAATTATCGGAGAAATCCGGCTGCGAGACAACTTGGTGAGGCGAGCCAGAAGAAACCTTCTGACGCTTTACAAATCCCTGCGCTAACAAAATATACAATCCAAGATTGAACTGCCATCACGTAACAGCAGGAAAAGCCTAAATCGCGTTCCATCCGCCGATGTCGTGGCTCACAGATAGAAGAAATCGGATGTGCTTCAATACGACCCGAGAAAGTGTTATTCTTGAGCGATGGTACTATATATCCGCCTTTCATTTTTTAGGGCTATCTGTCGCCCATAGTCTTGCCAATAAAAGGGGGCGCAGATGCCGCCGGCTGTTTCACGTAGGATTTTGGGGACCCTGATTTCACTACTTGGCATCGGTAGCGCGGACCAAACAGCCCAGGCCGCTCATTTTCAAATTATCGCCGATGTCTCAGGTGGTCCGCAGATCGGGGCGATCTATCGCAAAGCAATCTATGGCACGCTGCCTTTTGTAGGCAGTGGGGTGCTGTTTAGTCTTTCTACGTCTGGACAATATACGGCGCTGCATACGTTTAACGCCTTAACAGACGGTTCGGCCCCTAACGCGAGGCTGGCCATTGACGCGAAAGGCAATCTGTTTGGCACCACGCCGTTGGGCGGAGCAAACGGGGCCGGAACTCTGTGGGAGTACTCGGCTTCAGGCGTTTTCAGCACGCTACACTCGTTTGGCGCTGCCGGTGATGGAATCTCTCCCGTACAAGGTCCTTCGCTCGTCGGGAGAAACGGCATCGCCGGCACTGCGAGCCAGGGAGCCATCAATGACAACGGTAATATTTTCAGCCTTTCCGAAAAAGGAGACGTCTACAGCGTCCTATACGAGTTCCAAAGCGGCACTGACGGACATTGTCCGTTCTCCGGATTGGCGGTCGGAAAAAACGGCGCGCTCTATGGCACAACAATAGGCAGAGGCTGGGGCGGAAATCCAAATGGGGGAGTCTGGCAGTTCACTCAAAGTAAGGGACTGCAAACGCTCTACGTATTCACGAATGGAGCGGACGGCGAGTGGCCCGATCAAGCTCCGGCGGTAGACCAAAAAGGAAATGCCTTCGGCACTACACATATTCAAAATGGCAGCGGATTTGCCGGTGCCGTCTGGGCGCTCAGCGCAGCCGGTCACTTTTCCGTGCTGCATGATCTTAATGCCGCCGACGACGGATTTGGCCCCAACAGCCCGCTGCTGCTGGATGCCGCCGATGGGAATCTTTACGGTACTACAGCCAGCGGCGGCACCTACAATGATGGAACTGTGTTCAGCATCAGCCCTGCAGGAGTGTTTAAAGTCGTACATATGTTTACCGGAGGAACAGACGGAGCGAACCCCACGGGCAATCTGATACAGGATTCAAATGGCAAAATTTTCGGCGGTACTGCTTTTGGCTCCGTTTTTATGATAAAGCCTTAGCAGGCGCGTTCGCACGAGGAGAAACATTGCCCCTAGGGAGATTTGGCAATCACGCCGCTGGGAAGGATGACCAGGACGCGAACCATTCAACTCCGACCCTTGTTCCCAGGAATTTTGACTGGAACCGCCTCGACCGACTTTAAGGCCGAGACATATATCAGTAAGGTTTAGCCAGACTGGCTGAAGCTGCGCGAAATCTACCCAAAAATATGAGACAGATATTTCCTGCAGAATTGCGAACCGCGGCAGGAGAAATACTGCGCTTCATACCGATTGGTGTATGGCACACGCTCTTTCCAAAGAGTGCTGTTGGTCTATGTTACCATACCGTCTCAGATACTTTCCTGCCTCATATAAAGCACTATCCAACACTCAGCGCCGCGGCATTTGAAAGAGATTTGGTTTATCTCCAGAAGACATTCCGCTTTACGTCATATGATGAACTTGCTGATCGACGCGCGGCATCCAACATCGCCAAAGATAATCCTATTGTCCTGACTTTCGACGATGGATTTTCCCAATGCGCTGAAATCGTTGCGCCAATCTTGCTTCGCCGCGATATCCCGTGCATTTTTTTTGTGATTACGGACCTCATAGACAACAAGGTCATGTTTCGCGAGAGCGCCACGTCGCTCTGCATTGACGCGCTGCTGCGCCTTCCCGATGAGCAAGTTCTGGAAATTGTTCGGGAACTGGAGCTAGAATCGCACCTTCGGGCAGTTCCCAAGGCCTCGCTGTTCAAGTCCCCGCGCACACCCCTCGATATAGCGGGTCTCGACGGACGGTCCCGGCCTTCCCTGAGACCTCTGCTCCATTGGTTACTAACCGTTACACCAGAGGAAAAAGACGTTTTAGACCGGCTGTGCGCGCGCCTCGGTATCAACGAGCAAGCCTATCTGCAAACTGTGGGCCCCTATCTGAGCAGTCAACAAATTCGGCAACTACACTCATCAGGCTTCACAATAGGCGCGCACAGCCGCACCCACCGTCTTCTCCAAACGCTATCCGAGGGCGATGCAGAAAGCGAGATCGTGAAATCTTGCGAAATAGTCAGACAGATCACTGGTCAACAGTCGGTGCCATTTGCATTTCCGTATTTTGGCAAGGGAATAGATAGAGCGTGGCTCGCCGGAATCCGGCGGCGACACAGCGACGTTGGTCTATTTTTCGATACAGATGGTTTGCGCAACGATGCGCCATTCGTCGTTCAACGAGCTTTCGGTGAGCGCTTCACCAGGGATCGCACCATTGACGCAATCTTACGCCGGGCCTGGTCACGCCCCCAAGCTTGGGGCTCGAAAACTCGGCTACCACCAGCGGGCTAGCCCTACTCGAAAACAGAGTCTTTGGTGCGCAGTTTCAATATTTCCAGGGCTTTTCGGGCCAAAGCTCGCGGCTTCGCTCCGACCAGCGCAATGGCCTCGGCATTTTCGTAGCCGACATAACGCGACGCGAAGGCGACATATGACGGATCGGTAGGCATCATATTCGGCACCAATATTCGCGTCAGCGTGACAAACCTGCGGAAAGCTTCACGGTCTTTTGAATAAAGGCGGCGCGCCCACATCGTGCACCCACCAAGAATTTCCGCTTGATCCCCCGTCGATAATCCGAGCTGATCTATTGTGCGGCCTTCCGCCGCCTTCACCATCAGTTCGATCCAGCTCAATGCCACAGCTTCAAGCTGGTAGCGCGCCGTTTCGCCTCCGATATAAGCCTTCTCCCGATGCATGCGCCACATGTACAGAGGCTCATCCGAAGGAACCAGCATCAACTGCCCAGCCTTGGCGGTCCGAAAACCTACTTCTTCGCACTCCCAAAAACGGAGCGATTCATCGAAGCCCCCGATTTCGTCGAGCACGGATTTGCGCACAAGCCCAGCCCCATTCAAATAACGATCACTTCCAGCAAAACACATGATCGGTGGCCTGCCCTTCATATTCGGCTGCGCCAACGGCCCTTCAAACACCATTTTTCCTCTGTCGAAATAGAACCGCTGCCAAGGCGAGTAAACTGCTGCGACAGATGGAGCGGCGATGGAGCAGCACTGAATCTCGCGCTCAAACTTGGTCGGCGCAATTAGATCATCGCTGTCAAGAAATTGTATCCATGCTCCCTTTGCCGCCTTCAGCCCGATATTTCGGGCGGCACTTGGTCCCTGATTGGTTTCAAGCTCGATGATTCGCCATTCGCCCTTAAAACCCTGGTTGAGCTTTTTTCGTGCCACAGAAGGTGTATCGTCTCGCGATGCGTCATCGACAACTATGAGTTCGATATCTCGGTAAGTCTGAGAGATGACACTCTGGATCGCATCTTCGACCCACCGTTCGGCCTTGTGGGTCGGCATCACGACACTGATGAGACTCATTGAGGGTCCTATTTTAAAACTCTTCGTGCGCCTCCGATTTTCCAGCTTTCGGTCCGCGCCAAGGATATATCAGATCGACGCAGTGTTTTTGGCGTCATATACGGAATTTGCGAATTTCCTGGCATTTTCAAGGGCGTAAATCAGCCTGCCAATATCTTCAGCCGTCGTGGCTCCGTGCGTTATGCACGCGCGGATAACATCTTTGCCCTCGAATTTTGTCGTAGATACCCACGCTTGCCCACTTTCGAGAAGCCTCTCGACGATCGCTTTGGGCTGGGGCGAACCTGCGGGCGGCTGCACGCATACAACTGCAAGGCGAGAGTCGTTTGCCACCGACCAGCCCATGGCCAACAGGCGTTTTTTCAAGGAACCTGCCAAATCAATCGCGCGTTCAATGTGACTTCCAAACCCCGGCCAACCTGCCGCCGCTAACGACAAAAATAGCCGCAGACCAACAAAACGTCTCGACCACTGAATTGATGTGGTATACGGGTCTACGCCCTCAAGATTTGACGGCATAAATTCTGCCGACACGTGGAACGTCGCAGACAGTGCGGAGGGGTGCCGCGTTATGAACATGCCACACCCCATCGTTGTCGAGAGCCATTTGTGTGCGTCGATGGTGACAGAGTCGGCCTGTTCGACCCCAACTAGATGCATGCGTCCGTCATCTGATGCGATGAGGGCGCCACCCCACGCGGCATCGACATGGAACCATAACTGCTCGTTCTGAGCAATTTCGGCGCATGAGCGAAGAGGATCGATCATGCCAGCGTTGGTGGTTCCGGCGGTTGCCACGATCATGATTGGGACATCCCCTCTCGCTTTGTCCGCTGCGATGGCGTCCTGAAGATCCAAAGGATCGAGACGGCCAGTGCCGTCAGTGCGTACAAACCTTACCCCTGAACGACCGATTCCGGCCTGGTGAGCAATCTTGAGCCAAGCCAAATGGCATTCTTTCGACACATAAAACACAGGCTGCCCAGAGAAAGCCCGAACGCCTGTGATCGAGTAGTCGGGGCAACTGCGTGTTAATGCGCATAAGAGCGCTGTGAAATTCGCCTCGGCACCGCCTGTGGTGAAGCACCCGGTAGTCGGTTTTTCAAAGCCGGCGCGTTGGCCGACCGCTCGAATTACATGTGCTTCAATCTCTACCGCTGCCGGCGAAGTGGTCCATGTTGCCAGTTGCGGATTAAAGGCAGCCGCAATTCGATCAGCACATTCAGCAGGAAACGTCGGGAGTGGATTAAATAGGCCAAAATAGCGAGGATGAGTGACGTGAACGAGCCCGTGCTCCATCTGAGAAATCGTCCACGATAACAATTCTTCCATTGGCCTGGTCGCATCAAAATCATAAGCTGCGAGTTCCTTGCGAAAGATATTGATGTCAAAACTGGGGGTGACGGAACCAGCAGAAACGCGCGCGCGTGCGCCTATGATCGCCCTCGTGAGCCAATCTTCCCATTTTTCGCGATCCGACCAAGAAGGAAAAAGAGCGGCTTCGTAGTGCCCCGAGAACTCGTTTCTCAATTCAACAGCCTTTCAGCAAAACTGCGCAGATGCCGGCTGGCGTGATCCCTGTGCATCGCCGGCAGCCTCCGCGTCTTTATCTGCTTGGCGGTTCGCAAGATGAGCGAGCCAATTGCGATAGAACTGGATCGCCACAGACCGCCATGGCCCCTCCTTGCTGGTTGCAGGGATACGCAGAGGAATATCGGCAAGCAGCTTCAGGTCGCGGCTCTCCAAAGCGCGTGTTCGGAAATCAACAAGCAGTCGCTCGATCGCCGGCGGAAAGCAGCCAACTGGGGCTTCCGGAAACCGATCAGTCTCCGCGACCATGAACCGTCTGACATCTCTTCTGTACTCGCGGGCCAGAGCGTCAGCGTCATATTCCATATGCCCCTGCAGAAAGAAATGCAGGATTTTCCGACGCTTCATAAATGTATCGACCCCCGCCACAGGCGACCGAGCCAATATCTGGTACCCTTGTGACACCAAGAGCGTTTCCGGCAGATCGTTGTATCGGGAATGCGCGACCGTCCAGCGATTTGGATATCCGTCAAGAATTGGATGGCTCTCGGTTATCTCGCAATCAAAGACACCTGAAAGCTTGGCGCCTAGCGGCTGCCGTTCGATGCCATCCAAATGAAAGACTGCGGCTTGCGTGGCCAAGCAAGACCAAACGGTGGAAAGGACATGGTCTTCAGACCAATCCACCAGGTTCGCGAGAAAGGGCCAAGAGGGCTCGTCTACGAGGCGGTGAGCCTTGGGCTCGGTACCGGTGACGATCATGCCGTCGAATCTGCTGCTCCACAATTCTTCAATGGGTTCGTGATTTTCGAGGAAAGTACGTTCCCTGCTCAACAGCCGGGAGTCGGCAAACGGAGAGAAAATCCGCAGCCGAATGTTTGCGCCCTGCCCTGCCTCTTTCAGCAAGCTCCAGAATTGCTTCGTTGTATTGTGCAGAGCAGCGCCGGACATATTGTTGATAAGTCCGATTTCGAACGAGGTGCACCCCGGCGCACTTGACTGCGGTGCACCCGGAGACGTCATAGATTCCGAAACATTGGGCATCATCGACCGCTCTGCGCTTGATTGAGCGCTTGGTCGATATCGGCAATGATATCGTCGATATGCTCGATACCAACACTCAACCGGATTGTCTCCGGTCCGACACCCGCTTTTCTTTGATTTTCGGGCGACATTTGCCTGTGCGTTGTCGAAGCAGGATGACAGGCGAGTGAGCGGGTGTCTCCGAGATTAACAAGCCTCTTGATCAGCTTAAGCGCGTTATAAAACCTGAACGCACCCTCCTGGCCGTTGTTGACCGCAAACGTCATCAGGGAGCAAGCGCGGCCCTGCAGGTATTGCTGCGCGAGATCGTAATATGCGTTGTTCGGAAATCCCACATAGTTGACCCACGCCACACGCTTATCGTTGCGCAGGTATTCGGCAACCTGCCGCCCATTTTGCACGTGACGTTCGACCCTCAAGGCAATTGTCTCGAGGCCTTGCAGAAGCAAAAACGCACTGAGCGGCGACAGAACCGCTCCGGTAATTCGTTGGTAGACGCTGCGGCATCGCGCGATGTAGGCAACCGGACCGAAATGTTTTGTGTAAACCAGTCCATGATACGAAGGGTCGGGCTGACTGAACATGGGAAACCGGTCTGGAAACCTTTCCCAGGCGAATCGACCGCTATCGACAATCGCGCCGCCAATCGTGTTGCCGTGCCCTCCCATAAATTTGGTCAGCGAATGGACCACAATATCGGCGCCAAATTCGATGGGCTTCAGCAAAATCGGGGTCGCCACCGTG
>CAZCJI010000114.1:0-8372 GCA_964498625.1 uncultured Rhizobium sp. | reverse complement strand
GTTCACACCGTGACCTTCAGTGTGTCGATAACCAACTATACGCACTTTAACGCCAATACCCCGCAAGGCCAGATCCAGCTGGGACCCAATGTGCGGCAGTTCTCTTTCCGAAACGGTCCATCTGGCAAGCTCGAATCGTTTGCGTTGCAGGCCTGCTATAAGAACTTGCTGAAATCACGCTGCACGCCTTGGGCAACTTTTACACACACGCCGCCGTAGCGGGTCTGCCGCGCTACCTGCCGCTGACATGCATTGGGTTTGGCGTTGACCGCTCTGCTATCTATCGTCCGTCTCGGCTTTAACATTTTTGCAAACTTCGATTTCTAGGGCGCTCCACTGCAATGAAGACAGTCGTTCACGGCGGTCTCGCAGGTCGTCTTTCGCGTCGCCAGACTCTCGTGGCCTCGGGGCTCTAGGGGCTTGCATGTTCGAGTCTGGGCAGTACAGCGTCGGCCGCCGCCGGCGATCAAGAAGGGTGGCGATTTGCGAAAAATGCTTCTCGATGTTTTTCGACGGCAGCGGCAACAAGGGGAAGTGTACGGCGTACGGCGGCGGGCATGTCGCGCAAGGCTTCTTGTTCCCTCCGCATTGGACGACGGGCGCCCGGACAGTATGATATCCAATATGATTGGCGTGTTAGCTCGCATCGCTGAGGTGCTAAATGAGAAAATACGAAATCCATTAGCATCGCCGTGCGGGCGTTGCGGCCTGTGTCAAATAACATTCAATTATCGGACAAAGCATTGATGCCAAGCCCGATCATCTTTCCAGAATTCCTCTAGTACAAAAGTGCTTTTGTACACTATTCTCGGTCTGCCTCGCCGAGGTCCTAGCCCACACGCTCTCCGACCCTATTGCAGCTGAAAAGAAGTAGCTGCCGAAAAGCGATTCGAGCCCGCATTGGGCGACTTCCAAAAAACCGCTTCTATAGGTCGTCTACTGCGCGCCTCGCACCTCTCATGTGCTTTCTGTCGTTCTGTCAGAACATCAAAATCGCTCGGGATACGGGTTTGTTGGTATTGCTACCGAAGGTGGTGTAGCTAGTATAGCCCCTTGGGGGACATATGGCAGACAAAGAATCTTTTGATTTCCTTACCTGGTTTTTGGGACCGCAAGGAGAGAACGGAAAGTTTCTCGAGGCGCAAATCGCCGACATCGTGCGTGATTACTCGCATTGGCGGCAAAATTATTTTCCCGATGATCCGATACTGATCACACAGCAAGTCTGAAGTTTGCAGGTGGAGAGTCGAACCATATTGGAGGGAAAGCTTAGCGAGTTGTTGGCTTCGCTTCGAAACCTCCCCGCAGTTTCGCGTTCTTTGCCCTCTGACATCGCGCGGTCGCGATAGAATGCGGCCATGGGTTCGGCATACCAGCTACGAAGCCCTGCACTCACGACCTGCCGCATGATCTGGTCGCGGCTGCTATTTCCGCTGAACGCGGGAGCAGTAAAGGTCTCGACAAAAGCGCCCGGTTCAATGTCGTCGATGAAGCGGCCGTTGAAAGGCTCGTCCATATATCGAAATCGAAGCCGCAGCTTGTCGCCGTCGGTATCCCAAACGGGCGCATAGGCGCAGTGGGCCATGATCGAGTGGAAGGCTTCCGCGAGAGACAGGCCGGTCTCCTGGCAATCCATCGGATCGTCCTCGAAAACGGCATAGCGGAACAAATTTGGAGACGAGTCCGCCGCTAGAGGTTGGTTGAGCCGCGCAAGATGTGGTGCGCATGACGGTGCGGCGAGCATTTTACGGAGACGACGCCGTGCCGCGTGCTTACCCCGCGCTTTTCAAAGCATAGCGACCAGCTCAACGAAATGCGCATAAATGCTTGCAAGTATTGAAGAACCTGGAGCGGGCGAGGCGAATCGAACGCCCGACCCTAACCTTGGCAAGGTTATGCTCTACCCCTGAGCTACGCCCGCAATCCAAGTTGGGCGGGGGTTATCGCTTAAGGCCGCGCCGGATTCAATAGGCTCTTTCAAGGGGATAATTTGGCGGCCGCCGGCGGCTGGTTCCCGCATGGCGTCTGTGCAGAATGGCGGAATGCGAGGATTTCCCAGCCGCCACTATGTGAACTTCCCGTCGCTGCACGCCTCGCCGCTGACGATTGCTGCGCGTCTGATGGCGCCGTCCACCGATGCTGACCGATCGCCGGCCGTGATCCTGTTGCACGGTTCCGCCGGACCGTCCGCGCGCGAGAGCGGGTATGCAGAACGCCTTCATGCGGCAGGGTTCGTCACGCTCGAACCGGATCTGTGGTCCTGCCGCGGTCTCGCGGGTGGCTCTGAAGGACGGCCGAAGACGATCGCCGAGACGCTCCCTGATCTCTATGGCGCACGCGCGTTCCTCGCGGCGCGTCCGGAAGTGGATGCGGCGCGCATCGGAGTGATCGGGTTCTCTTTCGGTGGCGTGATGGCCATGCTCGCCGCAACGCGCGCTCACAACGACCGTTTTCTTCCAGGCGCGAAATTCGCCGCATTGATGCCGGTCTATCCTGCTTGCTGGACCTATAATCAACTTCCCGGCCACGAATTTCGTGATCTCGTCGAAGCGCCGCTGTTCATTGTCACCGGCGGCTTGGACCAGTATGACGACGATCCGCAGGCCGGACCGAAGCTCGTGGAACAACTTTCACCAGCGGATCGTGCGACGGTGCGCGCCCATGTCTTTGCTGATGCGCACCACTGTTTCGATATGCCTGGTGTGGATGTCGTCGTGCAGGATCCGATGAGCCATCGCGGTAACGGCGGAGATGTCGTCATGCGCCACAATCCTCAGGCCATGGCACAAGCACACAAACTGTGTTCGGATTTCTTCAGCGAGACGCTGACATAAATTCGGGGAAGTGCATTTCAAGCAATTTCAGGATGTGCAGGGCATTCGTCATGTCCGAACGCCCCATGCCGCAGATAAAAACAGGCGTTATTTTGTCCACTGCGCCAGCCAGTCGGCGAGCGCTTGTGGCGACATGTGACGCGCGTCTTCGATCGCCGACACGTGCCCCGCATTGACCAACCTGCCGTCCGGCGTGGCAATCAGTATCGCGGGAACGCCTTCGAGCCGCTCCGTAATTCCGAAACGCGCGGGGATGTCGAGATTGCGATTGAAACGCCCGACATCGACCGTCGCCGTTTCATAGTGCGCTGCGAGAAACGCGCGCAGTTCAGGAAGCTCCATCAACCCGGACAGGATTCGGCAGTCGGCACACCAATTGCCGCCGAGATCGATCATCACGTCTTTGCCCGACTTTCTGGCGCGCGCGAATGCCGCGTCCACGGCGGCATCCGCATTGGCACTTTCGTCGAAGGGTCTGTCCGGAACTTCGAGTTGTGACAGCGATGTAATGCTGATCCGGGGAGCGGTCGCGGCACCGGCCGCTCCGGCGGCAAGAATCAGCAGGAATCCTAAGGAAACACCGGAAAATAAGCGCATGGACACCTCTCCTGTACGCAGGAGACAGCTTACGGCCCCACAGCCGCGCTCTGCAACCGCAGTGACACTGTTTCGCTGAAGTGTCATCGCCGTAAGATAGAAACAGCAACAAATATTTAGGGGGAAACGATATGGCCGCTTCAGCATCGCGGGGGGTTCTTTCGCGTGACCGGATTGTTGCCGGTCCACGGTTCAATCGCTGGCTCGTTCCGCCGGCGGCGCTCGCCATCCATCTCTGCATCGGCATGGCCTATGGATTCAGTGTGTTCTGGTTGCCGATGAGCAAGCTCGTCGCTGGCGCGCCGATATGTTCCGGAGGCTTCGCATCGGAGCTCACAGCAACCGCCTGCAACTGGACCGTTGCTGACGTCACGCATATCTTCGAAACATTCATAGCCGTTCTAGGAATTTCGGCTGCGATCTTCGGTCGATGGCTGGAGCGTGCAGGACCGCGAAAATCCGGGTTCGCTGCTGCGCTCTGCTGGGGCCTTGGGCTCGCGATCGGTGGATATGGCGTTCAGATCCATCAGCTCTGGCTTGTGTTCCTGGGCACCGGCATTCTTGGCGGTATCGGTCTCGGCCTCGGCTACATCACCCCAGTCTCGACGCTCATCAAATGGTTTCCCGATCGCCGCGGCATGGCGACGGGATTTGCGATCATGGGTTTCGGCGGCGGTGCGATGATCGGCTCTCCGCTCGCTGTCTGGCTGATGGCGCGTTTCGGCGTCGCCGAGACACTGGTGTTGATGGGTGCGATCTACTTCGTCGCGATGACGGTTGGCGCTTTCGGCTTCCGCGTCGCGCCGTCGGGATGGACGCCCAGCGGATGGACCCAACCCGCCGTGTCGAGCGGCATGATCACGCAAAAACATGTGCATCTCAGCCGCGCCTGGAAGACGCCGCAGTTCTGGCTGATCTGGCTTGTGCTGGGCCTCAACGTGACCGCGGGCATCGCGGTGCTCGCGATGGCAAGTCCAATGCTTCAGGAAGTGTTCGGCGGAAAGCTGCTTGGTCTCGACGCGGGCGCCACGCTCACGACGGTGCAGAAAGCATCGCTTGTGGCGGCGGCGGCCGGTCTCGTTGGCTTGCTCAGTCTGTTTAACAGTCTTGGGCGAATCTTCTGGGCATCAATGTCGGATTATCTCGGGCGCAAGAATACCTATTTCATCTTCTTCGCGCTCGGCATTCTGCTCTATGCCGCATTGCCGACGCTCGGCCACATGGGGCTCGCATCGTTGTTCGTCATTGCCGCCTGTGTGATCCTCACCATGTATGGCGGCGGCTTCGCGACCATTCCTGCCTATCTCGCCGATATCTTCGGCACACAGATGGTCGGCGCGATCCATGGCCGCCTTATTACGTCGTGGTCGGTGGCGGGCGTGGCCGGCCCTTTCATTATCGCGAACTTGCGCCAGACGCAGCTCGCTGCGGGGGTCCCTAAGAATCTGGTCTATGACAACACGCTTTATATTATGGCTGGTCTTCTGTTCGTCGGACTGATCTGCAATGCGCTTGTCCGACCGGTGAATCCGAAGAACTACATGACGGAGGAAGAGTTGGCGCGCGAACGTGCCCTGCAGCATGAGGACATGAGCGCGGCAGACGCGGCAAGCGCAGCGCGGGGTGGCTTTGGCATCCTCGGGATTCTGGCGTGGCTCGCGGTCGGAATCCCTTTCGGCATCGGGCTTTACATCGCCCTGCAGAAGGCCGCCGCGTTGTTCTGATCACAGTCTCGCGGGAACTCTGGCGCGGGGCAGGCCGAGGGTCTACACAGGTCCCGGAACGGGGAGATCTGCCATGAAAGCCTTGTGGATAGGAGTTTTCGCGTTGATGACATTCTCGAGCGCCGCCATGTCGGCTGCCGCGCCGAAAGCCGCCGACCCTGCCGAGACCGACCGATCCAACCCCGCCTATATGTGGGACTTAAGCGATCTCTATCCTTCGCCGGAGGCCTGGACCGCCGCGCAGCAGAAGGCCAAAGCGCACGTCGAAACCCTTGAGAAATACAAAGGAACGCTCGGCAACAGCGCGAAGGCGATGCTTGAGGCGTTTACTGCGTTCAGCGACGCCCGCAAGGAAGTCGCGCGGCTCAACGTATACGCGTCGTTGAAAGGCGACGAGGATGTTCGCATCGCAGCCAATCAGGAACGTGTGCAGCTGGCTCAAACCCTTCAATCGCAGCTTGGCGAGAAGACGGCCTGGGTATCGCCGGAGGTCATCGCCATCGGCGCGAAGAAAGTCCACGAATTCGAGAATCAGTCCCCGGAACTGACGCATCGCTTCGATTTCTATCTCGACAATATCCTGCGCGGTGCACCGCACACACTCGGCCCGGAAGCCGAAGGCGTGATGTCTGCGGCGAGCAATGTTCTGATCCAGCCTAACAACATCTATAGCCAGCTCTCGAACGGCGAGTTGCCGTTTCCCGGCGTAACTCTCTCGGATGGCACAAAGGTCGAGCATCTCGACCAGGCCGCCTATACGAAATATCGCCAAGCGCCGAACCGCGCAGACCGCAAACTCGTATTCGACACGTTCTGGGGTGCGTGGAGCAAGTATGAGGGCACGTTCGGCGCTTCGTTGATCACGCAAATTCTCGCCGAAGAATTCGACGCGAAAGTGCGTCACTATCCGAACGCGCTGTCCGACGCGCTGTTTTCCGACAACATGCCGGAGGCAGTCTATCGCCAGCTTGTCGCACAGGCGAATGCGGGATTGCCCGTGTTCCATCGTTATCTGACGCTGCGCAAGAAGCTGCTCGGCATCAAGGACGATCTCGCCTACTACGACATCTATCCCACGATGTTTGAACTCGATGCGCCCGAGCATTTCAGCGTCGCCGATTCCGAACGCATCGCCTTCGACGTCACCGCGCCTTACGGGCCGGACTACGCGGCGAAGCTGCATCAGGCGTTCTCCGGCCGCTGGATGGATGTGCTTCCGCGCCAGGGCAAGGCTTCGGGCGCTTACATGAACGGCTCAGCCTATGACGTGCATCCCTATCTGCATCTCAATCATAACTACGATTACGAGTCGCTTTCGACATTCGTGCACGAATGGGGTCATGCGGTGCACACGTTGCTGACCCATGACGCGCAACCCTTCGAGAAGTCGAATTATTCGACATTTGTCGCAGAGACAGCCTCGATCTCCAATGAAATGCTGCTGAACGATTACATGGTCGCGCATGCCAAGACCAAGCAGGAGAAACTCTATTATCTTGGTGAAGGCTTGGAACTCATTCGCGGCACGTTTTTCCGCCAGACCATGTTCGGCGAATTCCAGCTCGCGATCCATGAGGAGATCGAGAAGGGCAACGCGCTTTCCGGCAAGCGCATGACGGAGATCTATTGCGGCCTGCTCAAGCGCTATCATGGCGACGACAAGGGCGTCATGAAGATCAATCCTAACTACTGCGTCGAATGGGCGTTCATTCCACACTTCTATTACGGCTTCTATGTCTGGCAGTACGCGACCTCGATGGCGGGGGCCGCGCAGTTCACCGACGCGATCGAACATGAAGGCGCGCCGGCACGCGACCGCTACATCAATATGCTCAGGGCCGGCGGTTCGGATTATGCCTATGAGCTCTACAAGAAGGCCGGCATCGATATGGCGACACCTGCGCCCTATCAAGCGCTTGTCGCGCGCATGAGCCGCATCATGGATCAGATCGACGCGCTGGAAGCGGAGAAGTCGTGAGATTCCGCCTCTCAGTTTCGTATAGCGTATTTTCCTGCGCAGCCCTTTTGCTCAGCGGATGCATCGGCACCGGTCCTGTAACGCCGGTCACGACGGAGGCGCAGGCGATTGGCATTGCCAAGGAGCGGTGCTCGACGACACGGCCGTTCGACCCCGGTGAACGCTGGCACGCAAGGCCGCGCGACGGCCAATGGCATGCATGGCTGGCGCGCGATCTCGACCCGCGCGAGCCTGTTGTCGGTACGCTCGACATCTGGATTCGGGCGAGCGATGGCGAGGCCGGAAACTGCAATCACGCCAATTAGGGACTAGTGGATTTCCCAGGTGATCGAAACTTCGGCTGTCACGCTTTCCTCGCCTGCCGCGATTGGCGTTCCTGGCGTTTTGGCCATCATCATCGACATCACCATTGGCCGCGGCGCGCTCTCGCCGCCGCTTTCGTTGATTGACGAAATCGTGCCGAGGGAAACGCCTGCAGCGGCGGCGTAGGTTTTCGCCTTCGCGACAGCGTCCTGCACGGCTGCTTCCCGCGCTTTGGCGAGCAACGGTTTCGGATCGGCGATCGTGAAATTCGGTCCGTCGATCTGGTTGCTGCCTGCCGCGACCAGCGCATCGAGCACCGGGCCGACCTTGTCGAGCCGATCGATGAATACACTTACTGTATTGGACACTTGGTAGCCCACGATGTGTTGCGGTTGGCCTTGCTTGCCACCATATTGCGGGGACAAGGAGATGCCGGACGTCTGAATATTCTTATCGGCAATACCGGCACCGCGGAGAGTGCCAAAGACTCCCGCCATCGCGCGCGCATTGCTTTGGAGCGCCTGCGCTGCCGTTGCCGCCTGAGTCACAACGCCGGTGGAAAGTGTTGCAGCATCGGGCGCCGTCTTCACTTCTCCTGTGCCGGAAACGGTCAGCGTGCTCGGCACGGTAACGGTAGGCATCCCGTCCGCGGCAAAAGCGGACGATGCCGCCAGCAGAAAAGCCACAAGGGGCAGCGCGCGGGCGGTGTGTAATGCAGTCATGGTCAAATCCTTCGCGAAACGATGCACAGCTTCGCCGCGCCGCGCGGCAAAACTGCGGCGGTTCGGCGTCGAATTTAGCGTCTTTGGAAGCTCCGACGAAGCTGTTCTGTACCGGGGGAAATCCTGCTATGCACCCCCTGCGAGGGCCTGTAGCTCAGTTGGTTAGAGCTGACCGCTCATAACGGTCTGGTCGCAGGTTCGAGTCCTGCCGGGC
>CAZCJI010000113.1:2544-8451 GCA_964498625.1 uncultured Rhizobium sp. | reverse complement strand
CACGGCGGCCTCGTTCCCTATGGCGGCACCTTCCTCACCTTCTCCGATTACTGCCGGCCGGCGATCCGGCTCGCAGCGCTCATGGGCATCCGCGTCGTCTATGTGATGACGCATGACTCCATCGGCCTTGGCGAAGATGGGCCCACGCACCAGCCGGTCGAGCATTTCGCGGCGCTGCGCGCGATCCCGAACCTGCTCGTCTTCCGGCCCGCCGACGCGATCGAAACGGCGGAAGCCTGGCAGATCGCGCTGACCGAAAAGGCGCGGCCCACGCTTTTGATGCTCTCGCGCCAGAACCTTTCGACCGTGCGCACCATGCACACCGACGAGAACCTGTCCGCCAGAGGCGCTTACGAACTCGTAAGCGACGCGGGCGCGAAGGTCACGTTCCTCGCCACCGGCTCCGAGGTCGAAATCGCTTTTGCCGCGCGCGAACTGCTCAAGGCCGAGGGCATCGCCGCACGCATAGTCACCATGCCGTGCTGGGAATTGTTCGAGGAACAACCGGCAACATATCGTGACTCGGTTCTGGGACCGGGCACGGTAAAAGTCGCCATCGAAGCCGGTGTCAGGCTCGGTTGGGATCGCTATATCGGTGCCGACGGTCAGTTCATCGGCATGCACGCCTTCGGCGTCAGTGGGCCGTACAAGGACGTGTACAGACATTTCGGGATCACGCCGGAAGCGGCCGCCAACGCCGCCAAGGCTGCATTGAAGGGAAAATAACACCATGGCTTTGCGGGTTGCGATCAACGGCTTCGGCCGCATCGGGCGTCTTGTGCTGCGCGCGATTGTGGAGAGCGGGCGCCGCGACATCGAAGTCGTGGCCGTGAACGACCTGGGTCCCGTCGAGACCAACGCGCATCTGCTGCGCTACGACAGCGTGCATGGCCGCTTCCCGGCCAGCGTGAGCGTCGATGGCGAATACATGATCGCCGCAGGCCACAAGATCAAAGTCACCGCGATCAAGAACCCGGCGGAGCTTCCGCACAAGGATCTGGGTGTCGACATTGCGCTCGAATGCACCGGCATCTTCACCTCGAAGGAAAAGGCGGGTGGGCATCTCGCCGCCGGCGCCAAGCGCGTGCTGATTTCGGCCCCTGCCGATGGCGTGGACAAGACGATCGTCTATGGCGTGAACCACGACAAGCTGACCAAGGACGACGTGATCGTCTCCAACGCGTCGTGCACGACGAACTGCCTCGTGCCGGTGGCAAAGGTCATCCACGACACCGTCGGCATCAATCACGGCTTTATGACGACGATCCACTCGTACACCAACGACCAGCCGTCGCTCGACCAGATGCACAAGGATCTCTACCGCGCCCGCGCGGCCGCGCTGTCGATGATCCCGACCTCGACGGGCGCGGCAAAGGCCGTCGGCCTTGTTATGCCGGACCTGAAAGGCAAGCTCGACGGCGTATCGGTGCGCGTGCCGACGCCGAACGTGTCTCTGGTGGACCTGAAGGTCGTCTGCAAGCGCGCGACCACCGTCGCCGAGATCAACGACGCGATGAAGGCCGCCGCTGCCGGTCCGCTGAAAGGCATTCTTGGTATCGTGGATGCGCCGCTCGTCAGCCACGACTTCAACCACGACCCGCATTCGTCGAGCTTCGCGCTCGATCAGACCAAGGTGATGGACGGCACGTTCCTGTCGATCATGACCTGGTACGACAACGAATGGGGCTTCTCCAACCGCATGGCCGACACCGCGGTCGCGATGGGGAAACTGATCTAGACGGCTCTACGTCTGCGCGGCCCGGCTATTCCGCACGTCTGCGCGGCCCGGCTATTCCGCAAAACGCCGGGCGTAGTCCGCAGCTCGCACCGTTTGCTGAGCCTTCCGTTCGTCCGCGGTCACACGCGACAGTTCGGGCGGCAGCGCGTTCAGCTTGAGAAGTTTCACGGAGCGCACACCCTGCGCATTGGCCGGAAGCTCGCCGGGAAATTGCTGCCAGCGAACGAACATCGAGCCGTCATGCAGCCCGGTCGTGTCGAGCCAGTTGCGCACGCCGGGATCGCGCGCGGCGATGACAGCCGTCACAGTGCCGTCGCTGTTCGGCTGCATCTGCGTGAGGTTCAGCGAGGCCCTGTGATGCACATAGTCGAGCGAACTCAGCCACGCGCTGGCGAGTTGCACAGAAAGATATCTGGCGCTTATCGGATCGAGCGTCAGCACCAGCGCTTCGTCGTCCGCCAGATGGAAATGCCCCGATGAGGACAGGCCCCAGCGTCCGCCTTCGCGGATTTTGGGCGAGGTCAGCACGTTGGACTCGCCCTGAAAGAAACCGGGGGCGTTCGCGAAGCCTCCGCCTTTGGCGGCGATGATCTGCGGAACGATTTCATGCAGCCGCGACACGGCCTCGTCCGTCAGTGCCGTTTTCGACGGCGGCGAATGGGGCGGCGGCCCGTCGAGACGTTCGACCTTTAACAGATAAGGCGTTTCGTTGTGCCAGTCCTGGATCGTGTCGCGGATCAAAATGAAATGCGCCGCGGGAGTCGTTGCGATGTGGTTGGTCAGGCCCGTCTGCGCTTCCGGCCCAATCGTCAGAACGAAAGAGCCGTCGGGCGATTTGACGATATCGGCATCGACCACCTCCTGGATCACCTTGCTCCACTGCGCTTCGGCCGGCAGCGCGGGCAACAGTTGGATCGAGAACTGCGTGGGAATGGGACCTTGCGGGACAGCGGTGATGCGATAGTGCGAAACGCCGTCGACCGGCATGATGCGGAACACGTTGTCCACGTTCGGCATCAGCACCTTGCTCACGGGCACCTTCGTGCCGAACCATTGATGCGCGGGCGACCACAGCCATTGGATCACCGGATGAGTTGGGTCGCGGTTGATCGTGTCCACGACGGCGGCGAACGCGATCTCCTTCGCAGCGGCGGGCAAAGTCGCCGCGCCTTCCCCTGTCTTCGCATACGGATCCGCGGCAAGGCTCTGCGCCACGAAATCCACCTGCGCCTGTACCGAAGCGGTGTAGAAAATATCGACGGCCAGCTTGTCCAGGGCGACCTGTTCCGGGGTGGCGAGTGGATTGTGTTGCGCAGCGGCCACCGCGGCGGACGCAGCACCGGCCAGAACCAGTCCGGCGACAAGGGACTTCATGATCTCATCAAACCTTCTCGATGGGCGGCAACCGGTATTCGCCGTTGAAGAATGCCGGCTTCGGAAGATAGGCGCGCAGGCTCATCGAGTAAGGCCCTTGTGCCGGGGCCGGGAGCCAGTTCGCACTGCGCGCGCCGCCAAGGTCAGTGCGGCCGATCCAGATGTCGAGCGAACCGTCGGCGCCATATGTCAGCCCTTTGGTACGGTCGCCGATGGCATAGCGGTTGATCGGGTTGGGCGTCAGGAAAGACTGACCGTCCGGCGTCGATTCGTACATGGTCAACGACCAGAAGCTGCCGACGGGAGGCAATCCACCTTTCGCGAAATGCAGACGATAAAGCCCATCGCCAAATTGGCCGTCAGGCGCGATCGGGCGCATATAGATCGCTTCGGGATTGGTGAGTGCCGCGAGCCCACCAAGAGCCACCGAAGCGCGCGTGTTATAATCCTGCCCGAAATCGCCGAGATCGGTCGGCGGATAGACCCATCCCTGGATTCCGTGCGGCTTGCCGCGATTGAGGAGAAGCGCCTTCGCCTCCGCGACACCGGCGGCAATGCCGTCGCCCTCGGCTTTCGAAAAGCGCGTTGCATCGAAGCCGCCGGATGGACCCAGGCCAAGTGCTGAGACGCGCCGGAATAGTGCCAGGTCCGTCGCGGGCGGCGGATCTTCGATCAGCAGGGCCTGGACCGACGTGAAATACTCCGCCCATGAAGCCGTGCGCTCCGCGTAGCTTGGCGGTATTCGTCCGGGCGGCGCCTTGAGAACAACGGCGTCCTGTATGGCATGGGCGGCGTCGAAATCTGCCGCATCCGTCGCCAACAGACGCATCAGAGCCCAGACCCAGACCGTGGGCGCGCGGATGGCGCCGGGAACCGGCTCCGCGTCGGGACCGATCAGCGTGAACGTTCCGCCATCGCCGCCGATTGTACGCGTGCCGAGAATGGCGAAGTTGTTCGTGTACATGTCCATAAAGGCAACCGAGAAATACCGGCTGCCCGTGGGTGGCAGGGTAAGCGTAATCGGACCGCCGGCGAGATCGAGGAACGTGCTCGAATAAAGCGTATCGACGTTGGGCGCCGTCACTGCGCGTGATGCAGGTGTCGCGAAGACGCGGCTGTGAACGAATGCATTGATGCGCGCGGCATTCACCGTGCCCTGCCCCGGCCTGATGCTCGCCATCTTCGCGCGCGTGTGCGCCATCTCGATCAATGGGAGGCCATAGAGCCAAGCGTCGCGCGCGGCGGTCCTGAGATCGACGGGCTGCGCGAATGCTTTTGTGGAAAGCGCGCTTCCGGACGCGGCCGCGAGAGCGACCAGCATGGTTCTGCGATTGAGCATGGATATTCCTTATTAATTCCATCGTATCAGTATAATAAATGATGTAAATGCTCCCGGCGCTTTGGGGGCACGGATTTTACCGCGTTGCCACCGCCTTCTCCACGCGGCGGTCGGGCACGAGCCAGATCAGCGCGACCAGTGCATACAGCGCGTACGAAATCACGGGCATGTAGAATGCCAGCGCGACGCCGCCAAGATACAGAAACGGCGACAGCATCCCCTTCCAGTCTCCGCCAATCGCCTGTTTGAGCGGCGAGTCCGAGCCCTGCGCGGCCACGATCACGCGCTCCATGATGTAGAACGCGATCGCGCGCATGAACAATACGGCGCCATAGGCCGCTGCGGGACCGGCTGCAAATCCGTTCTCGCCCACCCAGCTTGTCGCGAACGGCACCAACGACAGCCAGAACAGGAGATGCAGATTGGCCCACAGGATCGCGCCGTTCACCTCCGGTGTGAGCTGGAAGAAATGGTGATGATTGTTCCAGTAGATGCCAACATAGATGAAGCTGAGCACATAGCTCAGAAACTGCGGCCATTGTTCGAGCAACGCGCTCAGGCTCGTGCCATGCGGCGCCTTAAGCTCCAGCACCATGATCGTGATGATGACCGCGATCACACCATCGGTGAACGCGGTAAGCCGGTCGCGGTCCATGAGCGCAGCTTAATCAATACAATCCAATTTCACCATGGCCGCCCATGACCGGTCATGGTGAGGTTAGAAGCGGACAGAAAGATTCACCGCGCCGAACTGGTCGGCTGCCTTCTGCGTCGCGTATTCGCGCGAGCGGAAGACGTGGGTGAAGGTGAGCTGGAACGCATCAAACGTCACGGCCGCGCCGAGTTCGAGATCGCCGACCAGGTTCAGCTTGTCCACGCTGCGGCTCTGCTCGAATGTATTGCCGTCGAGGAACAGGTTGCGCCCGATCGCGCGGCCATCGACACCGGCGAAGATATAGGCGCCGATGTCGCCACTCGGCTCGTAAAAACCGGAGCCAGGAAGACTCGGATCGATGCGCAGCGGGCCGTAATCTTTCGGCAGATTGAATCCCAGCCGCGCCATCGCCCCGGCGTTCACATAGTCGTAGACGTTGCCGACGGCGATGCCGTAGTGCGGCTCCGCGTCGAAAAACAATCCGAACACCGATTGCGGCGGGATGAGTTTCAGGCTCCGCTCATATTGAATGACGAGTCCCGGCTCGTCGCGCAGCTGTGTCGACCAGCCCTGCGGATTGGTGTCGCGGATGATCGCGTGCACGAATTTCTGGGTCTCTTCCGCGAGCGACGCCGGGCCGACGACGCCGAGCGTGATCTGAAGCTGGTCGAGATTGTTTTCGTTGTCGTCCACCAATCCGAACGCGCCGTAGAGAAACCCCGCATAGGGCCGCGCGCCGGGCGGCGGGTCTTTCAGATGAAGATTGCTCGGGGTGAAGATATCCTGGCCCAGTGCATAGCG
>CAZCJI010000113.1:0-2534 GCA_964498625.1 uncultured Rhizobium sp. | reverse complement strand
CATAGCGTGTGCGCACGTCGCCGGACTGCGCGAAAAACGGCAACCAGCGCGCCCAGCGCACCGCCCAGTCCGGCGTGTCGTCCGGCGCGGTCGTGTAGCCGATCAGAACGCCGTTCGTGTAATCGTGGTCGGTGTTATAGAAAATGTCGTTCTCGAACAGGATCGACAGCGTACCCTTTTCGGGTTCATCCGCCGCATACGCCGGGGCGGTCAGGCAGAGGGCGCACAAACCCGCCAGAATCAGCCGGAATTTCATGGATTTCCCCCTCGGTCGCTGCGATGCAAACGCGGCATCCTGCGCCCGGTTCCCTGCTTGTCCCAACTTGCGTCTTTTCCTATACCAGCCTTCGCGGCGACGCCGATAAGGCCGCCGCGCCGAAGCCCGGACGGGCGAAGGCGGGCTTGCCTCCACCGCTTCGGCTCGGCAAGCCTCCGGTCCAAAAATCTGGAGTTCAATTCGTGGCGGCATTCCGGACGCTTGATGATGTGGACGTTAGGGGCAAGCGCGTCCTCGTCCGCGCCGATCTGAACGTTCCCATGGCCAATGGCGCCGTGACCGATACGCTGCGCATCGACCGCCAGGCGCCGACCATCCGCGAACTCGCCGGGAAAGGCGCGCGTGTGATCGTGCTCTCCCATTTCGACCGGCCGAAGGGCAAGGTCGTGCCGAGCATGTCCCTGAAGCCCATCGCCGCGCCTTTGTCGAAAGCAGTCGGCCGCGCCGTCGCGTTTGCGGACGATTGCGTCGGCCCCATCGCGCTCGCCGCCGTTGCGAAACTCAAAGACGGGGATGTGCTCCTTTTGGAAAACACCCGCTTCCACGCCGGCGAAGAGAAGAACGATTCAGAATTCGCAAAACAGATTGCCGCGTTTGGAGACATCTTCGTCGGCGACGCCTTCAGCGCCGCGCACCGCGCGCACGCGACCACCGAAGGCATCGCGCATTTGCTGCCGTCGGTGGCGGGCCGCTCGATGGAGAAGGAACTCACCCATCTCGACAAGGCGCTGGGGGATCCCGAACGTCCGGTGATGGCCGTGGTCGGTGGCGCGAAAGTTTCGACCAAGATCGAGTTGCTCGAAAATCTGGTGAAGAAAGTCGAGACGCTGGTGATCGGCGGCGCGATGGCGAACACGTTCCTGCTCGCCGAGGGGATTGAGGTCGGCAAGTCGCTGGTCGAGCGCGATCATGTCGAGACCGCGCTGCGCGTCATCCACCTCTCCACCGAAAGCGGCTGCGCGATCATCCTGCCGAGCGATGTCGTCGTCGCCGAGGAATTCAAGGCGCACGCGAAGCACCGCACCGTCAGCGCGCGCGATGTCGGCAAGCACGAAATGATCCTCGACGTCGGCGAGAAGAGTATCGCCGAATTCGCCGAGCGTCTCGCGACCACGCGCACGCTGGTCTGGAATGGCCCGTTCGGCGCGTTCGAGACGCCGCCTTTCGATCACGGCACCGTTGCCGCCGCGAAGCTTGTCGCAGAGGCGACCAGGGCCGGCAATCTTCTCAGCATCGCCGGTGGCGGCGATACCGTGGCCGCGCTCAACCATGCCGGCGTCGCGGATGATTTCACCTATGTCTCCACAGCGGGCGGTGCGTTCCTGGAATGGCTCGAAGGCAAAGAGCTTCCGGGCGTCGCCGCACTCATGCAGTAAACAGGGATAGAAACAATGGACATCCAGGAACTGAACCGCATCGCCAACGCGATGGTCGCAAAAGGTCAAGGCATTCTCGCGGCGGACGAAAGCTCCGGCACGATCAAGAAGCGTTTCGACGCCATCAATGTCGAGAACACGGAAGTCAACCGCCGCGACTATCGCGAGTTCATGTTCCGCACGCCTGCAATGCACGACCACATCTCCGGCGTCATCCTGTTCGACGAGACGATCCGCCAGAAGGCGAAGGACGGCACACCGCTGGTCGAGATCATCGCCGCGACCGGCGCCGTGCCGGGCATCAAAGTCGATGCCGGCGCCAAGCCACTGGCCGGTCATCCGGGCGAGACCATCACCGAAGGCCTCGACGGCCTGCGCGAGCGTTTCCAGGAATATCACAAGCTCGGCGCGCGCTTCGCGAAATGGCGCGCAACCTACGATCCCTCTGGCGGCAAGCCATCCGAATATTGCGTGCGCGCAAACGCGCAGGCGCTGGCGCGTT
Source organism: uncultured Rhizobium sp. (assembly GCA_964498625.1). Lineage (GTDB taxonomy): Bacteria > Pseudomonadota > Alphaproteobacteria > Micropepsales > Micropepsaceae > Rhizomicrobium. Next base: position 379 of record CAZCJI010000113.1, on the reverse strand, counting down.
ACGCGGCGCTGGCGCAGGAGAACGGGATCGTTCCGATCGTCGAGCCCGAAGTGCTGATGGACTACGACAACGACATCGACGTCTGCGCCGAAGTCACCGAATGGGTGCTGAAAGAGACGTTCCAAGAATTGTACAACGCCTCCGTCTTCCTCGAAGGCATCGTCCTCAAGCCCAACATGATCGTGCCGGGCAAGAAGAGCTCGAAACAGGCGAGCATCGAGGAAGTCGCCGACTACACCGTCGAAGTGCTGATGAACTGCGTGCCCGCCGCCGTGCCCGGCATCGCGTTCCTCTCCGGCGGCCAGTCCGACGAAGACGCGACCGCGCATCTGAACGCGATGAACGCGAATTACGATCTCCCCTGGGCGCTCACCTTCTC
>CAZCJI010000112.1:0-8523 GCA_964498625.1 uncultured Rhizobium sp. | reverse complement strand
CCTTCTCTGGTTGTGCAGGATGCGGCGAGCAACGTGAACCCTTATATCCGCGGCGTCGGCGCAACGACCCAAGGCTCCGGTTACTACGCGAGCGTCGCGACCTATGTCGATGGGGTGTATGTGACGCGTCTGTCGAGCGGGGTGTTCGATCTCGACGACATTGATAGCATCCAGGTTCTTAAGGGTCCGCAAGGTACGCTTTACGGTCGCAATGCGACAGGCGGTGCAATCGTCATCACCACGCACACGGCACAGCCCGGCGACCCCATCACCGCGCATGTCGAGGGGACATACGGTAATTATGACGAGCACGGATTTGTCGGCCGTGTGTCAGGCGGATTGGATGATCAGTTTGCATTCTCTCTCGGCGCATCAGAACGGTATCATTCCGGGTTCGTTGAGAACCTGAACCCGCCGGGTGTCGGCGTTCAGCACGACGATCTCAATGGCCGCGATTATTATTCGGTCAATGGCGAGCTAACGTTCGAACCGAATTCACAATTCACCATCGTCGCGCGCGGGTCATATTATTTCCAAAATGATCGTGGCGCGATGGGCCTTCAGCCCGTTGGTCTCAACGAATATGTCGATAACGCCACGCTGGCGTCACTCGGATTACCGGCAAACCCGCTTGTGCCTTTGAATGGCACGCAGGCCTACTACGCTGGCCTTCTGGGTGCGTTCGGCGTGCCTGGCGATACCGCGGAGTCGCTGGCGGGCGCGCTGCAGTTCTCGAACAAGTTCGGCGCAACCTATGACAACGAGGCCAATGGCTTCGCCAGCGGCGCACTTCGCGTCGGCGGAATGCAGGGCAGCTTCGACGCGACGCAAATTGCGACTGGAATTCTCAAGGCCTCTTATGACTTCGGCTTCGCCAATCTGACGTCGAACACCTCATACACGTCCAGCACCAGCAAGTCCGCGACGGAGATCATTGCCGCAAACCCGGCGACTTATCCGGCGGGATTCAATGCGGGCAGCATCGGCTTCTCGGGCGACTTCCCGGCGCAGAACTGGCAGGAAGACCTGCAGCTGTCATCTAAAGACGGCCCGATCCAATGGATCGTCGGTGCGAATTATCTCAACGATCGGGGTCTGACCGATCTGACGGGCGATCTGTTCGGCTTCAATATCCAAAGCGAGCTGAACCATTGGCACGTGCGTTCCGCGGCGGCTTTCGCGCAGGCGACCGTACCGCTGGATATGGTTGCCGCTGGGCTCAGCTTTACGGGTGGAACGCGGTATACAGCGGATTCCTATCAACTGCAGGATATTCCGGCCTTCGGTACGTTCGATAACAAGATTCACAGTACTGCGTGGACTTACACCGCACGTCTGAACTATCAGCTCGACAAGCTACTGTTCTATGGTGGCGTTTCAACCGGCTTCAAGTCGGGCACCCTCAATGCAACCAACGAACTCAGCCCCGGCGTCAAACCGGAGAAGATCATATCCTATGAAGTCGGCGCGAAGTGGGATATCACAGACAGGCTTCGCTTGAATGCAGCGGCATTCGACTATCAATACACGAACATCCACCTTCAGGTGACGTCTTCGCCTCTGGCCGCCAGTTATCTTGTGAACGGGACCGGCGCGGATCTGTACGGTCTGGATTTCGAAGGATCGGCAATCATCAACGATTGGGCGTCGCTGAACGTCAACGGCATGCTGCTGCACTCATGGTATAAAACCGACGTCGTCGCTGGCTCTTTCGGTACGTTGTTCACGAAGGATAAACGCCTCGCCGGTGCGCCGGAATGGTCTTTCAGCGTCGGACCGCAGATTAAGATGCCGTTCGTCAAGACAGGTTCGCTGGATCTGAATGTGCTGGCCGGGTTTAACGGCGGCTATTACTTCGATGCAGAGAACATCGTGGGTACCGGTGGAGCACACAGCGCCAAGTCGTTCACCACGGTCGATTTCAATCTGGCCTATACAACGGAAGACGGTCACTGGCGCGCGTCTGCGTATGCGAGCAATGCCTTCAACGAGCAGTACTTCGCCGGTGGTCTGATAGCGGGTCAGATTGACAAGCTCGCACTCGCTGCGCCGCCCGGCCAATATGGCGTGACGATCGACTATTTCTTCAACTAGGCGAGGGCAGGTCCATTCGCGCGCAGGACGACGAAGCACTCGCGGCCATACGAAGCGTAACGGGGCGGACGCAATCCGTCCCGCGCGTCACAGAAGACGCATTGACTCGATTTCTCAAACGTCAGCCCGATCTCGGTGGAAATATTCTGCATTTGGAACTCGATACTGCGCGCCGGGCCTCCGGCGCATCGAGCGGTACGCAAATCTTTGACGTGGTCCTGGAAACACCGGGTCTTCAGACATTCCGACGGTCGTTGGTGTTCCGGTACGATCTGGGTGGGACTTTCTTTTATCAATACGATCTGATCCCGCAGTTCAAGATCATGCGCGCTCTCGAGCGAAAAGGAATACCTGCACCGAAGGTGTTATGGCTCGATGCCGATGGTGAGATCGCGGGGCGTCCAGGCCTCTTCATGGCGCGGGTAGATGCTCCACCGCCCGGGGGGCAACCGTTCGCCGAGGGGCCAATCGCGGCCGCCACGCCAGAACAGCGTCACGCGATGATCCTGTCCAGCGTTCGATGCTTTGCGGATGTTCACAAAGTGGATACTGGAGACCCGTCGATTGAGTTTCTGAACTCGCGGGGGCAAGGCGATCACTTCATCGACCGCGCCATCGATTGGGACACCAAAGAATTGCTTCACGCAATTCCGCCCGGCTTCGGCGGTGCTCGCGCCTCCTACTACGACGGCGTTCGTGACGTAATGTTGCGTGTGCGCGACGAATTGCTGGCCCAGGCGCCGCGCAGCCGGAAGGCGGAGCTCGTTCATGGCGATACCAATCTTAGCAATGTGATGTTTCGAGGCAGCGATGTCGCGGCACTGCTCGATTGGGAGCTTTGCCATTTCGGGCTGGGCGAGGGCGATATCGGCTATTGCCTTGCCGGCATGTCTCACTTCCTGAGCACGCTGCCGGCAATGGCAGGCGTTCCGTCGGATGATGAGATCGTTGCCGCTTATCGCGCCGCGCGTAGCCGTGCCCAAGATGTCGAGTATGGACGGCTGTGGGGCGAGTGGCGGCTCGGTGTCTATCAGGTGATGGCGTATAGCCGCTTCAGCGAAGACCTTCGCCACGTCGAGGAAATGTACTGGGCGCGGATCAAGGCAATCCTCAGCCAGTTTGTGCGTTTGTAGGGCTCCATATGGAGATCATTGAGCTTCCGGTCGAGGATGAATGGCCGCATCAGCCTGGGCCCGAGGCGCTCTGGCAAGAAAGTGTCGTGCTCGCATGGCAGGACGTGACGCAATCCATTGGCGGCTTCTTCCGCATCGGGCAGCATCCCAATCGCGGCGTCGGCATCTGTACCTTTGGCGTCGTGTCGAAAAATGGACTCTGTTTTAACGGTTCTCGTGTCGGCGCAACATTGCGTGATGGCGATCGAGCGGGCGACCGGTTCGCACTCGATGGTTTTGTTTCGGCCGTTTTCGGTAGTGGCAAGAGCCGCTGGGCTGCGCATGACGCCAATTGCGATGTCGATCTGCAAATCACCGACCTTCATGCGCAATACGATACCTGGGCGCTGTCCGGCTTGAGAAACAGTTTCCGAGACAAATTCGCGGCCAGTCACACTGAGGTTGCCGGCTTGGTGGCGGGCGAAGTGCGCCTCGGTGCTCGGCGCTGGACGATCAACGGTTATGCTTTTCGCGACCATTCCTGGGGGGTACGCGATCACAGCAATCCGGCTGCGGCGCTTTCCAATTTCTGTTGGCTGGTCGGTTCGTTCGGAAAGGATCTCGTGATCGGGCTCAGCGAAGTTATTTCGCGCGCGGGCAAGCGCTTCAACACGGGCTTCGTCATCCATAAAGGCGATTTCGACAAACCGATACTGCGGGACATCGCATTCCAGGTAGATCTAGACGGGCTTAGTTTGCGTGGCGCCCGTGCTCGCGTGGAGACGCGAAAGTTCGGTTCCTTCGATCTCGATATTGAAGGCTTCGGTAACGTTCTAATGGCGATGCAGACCGAGCATGGGCAGGAAAGCTCTTACCTCGAATTCGGTATGCCGGGCGTGATGCGCTGCAATGGCATGACCGGTGGCGTGCACTTGAGCGCGATGTTCAACGCACGCAATGCGACCAATCCGCCGGTGATGCTGTTCGGTGCGGCTGACACGCGGGGCCTCTATCAGGCGCCACGCTGGACACCATCGGGGGAGGGGGGATGAAAACGCAGAATCTCGCGCCCGGACAGGACGGCGATCATGCGACGTTCTGCCGGTTGTGCGAGGCCTTCTGCGGGCTGGTCGCGGAAGTGGAGGATGGCAAGGTCACGAAGATCGGGCCCGACCGCGCCAATCCACACAGCCAGGGACATCTATGTGTGAAGGGCCCTGCGATCGCGGACATCACATACGACCCGGATCGAGTGATTTATCCCTTGAAGCGTGTCGGCGATCCGGGCGAATTCGCACGCGTGAGTTGGGATGAAGCGCTATCTGATATCGCCGAACGTCTTGGCCATATCCGCGACACGTATAGTCCCGACGCGATCGCGACTTATTTCGGCAATCCGGGCGCGTTCTCGACAGACACGTTCATGTCGAGTCAGTGGTTTCTGGGCAAGCTTGGCAGTTCGAAGTTCTACACGGCGGGCTCGCAGGACGGCAATTCGCGGCATCTAGCGAGCTACATTCTCTATGGCGTCGCCTTCCGCAATGCGATCCCCGATCTGCCGAACACCGATTTTCTGATTATCATCGGCGCCAATCCGCTTGTCTCGCATGGCGGCCTCCTCACCGCGCCACGTATGCGGCACGATCTCGACGCGATTGCCGCGCGTGGACGCGTTGTCGTCATTGACCCGCGCCGTGGTGAGACGGCCGAACGCTACGAACACTTTGCGATACAGCCCAATTCGGACATTTGGCTTCTGGCCGCGATGTTGCGCACGATTTTCGACGAAGGCCTCGACGACCGCGAATTTCTGGTCAAGCGCACGCTCGGCTGGGAACGTCTTCGCGATGCGGTCACGACTGTATCGGTCGAGGAAGCATCTCAGCATACGGGGATTGCCGCTCGCGCAATCCGTGATCTTGCGCTCGATTTCGCAAAGACGCCACGTGCGGCGATGTACAGCCGTGTCGGCATCTGCCGCGGGAACTTCTCTACCATCACGAACGTCCTTGTCGATGCATTCAACATGGCGACCGGGAAATTCGGCCGCAAAGGCGGTTCGACCTTCGGTGCGTTCCCGCTCAAGGGCGGACCCGAGCCCTTGGTTGGGTACGGCGAGCATCGCACACGCATCGGCAATCTACCGGTCGTCGGCGGCATGATGCCATCGGCCGTGCTTGCTGACGACATTCTGGAACCGGGCGAAGGTCGGGTTCGCGCGATGATGCTAATCGCCGGCAATCCGGTGCTTTCGGCGCCCGCGGGCGCGCACCTTGCGCGCGCGTTCGCGTCGCTCGATCTGATGATCTCGATTGATCTCTATGTCACGGAGTCCAATCGCTTCGCGCACTACCTTCTTCCTTCTGCCACGTTCCTTGAGAAAGGTGACGTTCCGCTGATTGGTCTGTCACACATGCCGCGGCCCTATCTGCAATATTCGCCAGCCGTCATCGAAAAGGCCGGCGAAGCGCGCGAGGAACTCGCGATTTTCCGCGATCTCGCGAAGCGCATGGGCATAGGCTCTATTTATCCCATGAAGATGATGGCGCGGCTGGAAAGACTCGGTTTCGCGCCGACCGCGCTCGACATGGTCGATATGGGCGTGCGTCTCGGTCCTGCGGGAGATCGATTTGGATTCAAACGCAGAGGGCTCTCGCTGAAGAAACTTGCACGCAACGCTCCACACGGCGTGATGCTCGATATGTCCCTCACCTATGAGAACTGGCCGTCGCACATCGCTTATCCGGATGGCAAGCTCCGTCTATGGCACGACATTCTCGAAGGGGAGTTCGCACGCTTCGCGCAAGAGCGGAACGCTCCGAAAGACGCGCGGCTGAAGCTGTTTAGCCAGCGCACGCTTAAATCCATGAACTCCTGGATGCACAATGCGCCAAAGCTCGTGAATTCCCAGACACCCGTTCTGCTCATCCATCCGGAAGATGCGGCCACGCACGGGATCACGAACGGTGCGCAAGTCGAACTGCGCACCGAGCATGGCCGCGTTGACGTGATCGCAAAAATCTCCGATGCCGTGGTCAAGGGTGCGATTTGTTACCCGCATGGCTGGGGACACGATGGCGGCTGGCGGCACGCCAATCAGAAAGCCGGCGCAAACATAAATCTGTTGCTGGGACACGGGCCCGACGTCGTCGAGAAGGTCTCCGGCACGACTTTCATCGACGGCGTTCCCGTCGACATCAGAGTGTTGACGATCAACAACGCAAAACAGGGGCGCGAGATGACCGCCGATGAGTCACGAGCTGGTGCGAGAGGCATCCTCGATTGACGACGTTATCGTCTCCGTGAGGATATATATGCCAAGTCTTATTAAGTCTCGTGATCGCGATGTATGTCATGCGTCACAATACCCGTGTTCTCCGGCGGCATTTTGAGCCAGTGCTTGTGGCGCAATGTCCGTTTGGTGTCCTCGTGACCGCTTTGCCAATGCTCGCGCATCGAGGTGCCGGAGAATTCATAATCCTTGGCGTTACCCTCGTAGGCTTTCTGCTGATAGATCAGCTGCAAAATGGTAAACAACGGGAGGTCGGCAAGCTTGTCGCGCATTGCGCGCTCATCGTCTGTCAGTTCGCTCTCGGGTACTTTGAGGAGTGCTTTATAAGCACGTGTTTTCCAGCGTTGCAGCCGTTGAAACATGTCCGTCACTTGCCGTGTGCGCGATGAATACATGATGTCTTTTTCGCGACCCATCACGTCCTGAATGGTGCGGGGCAGGGGCCCGTGCGCACTGAACAGATCTATCTGGAACACGAGGCTGTTTATATCGTCGTCCTGAGCGAGCAAATGTTGCAGAGGCGTATTGGAAACAATGCCGCCGTCCCAGAAATAGTCCGTGCCAATCTGCACCGGACGAAAAGCCGGCGGCAAAGCGCCGCTCGCCATGACATGCTCGGGAATGATCTCATGTTGCTTGTTGTCGAAGAAAATAAAATTCCCGCTCAGGACGTTCACGGCGCCGACGGAAAGGCGGCATGCCTTGCCGTTGATGAGGTCGAAATCGACCAACTCCGTCAGCGTTTTGCGCAGAGGACTATTGTCATAGTAGCTCGTTGCGTCGCGCGCACCGGCCGGTGCGAACCAGGGGTTTGTCTTATTCGGTTCGAAGAATCCAGGTTGGCCGAGGACCGTGGTGTAAAAGGAGCTGACGGCATTTCGCGCTCGGCGATAGATATCGCCGTCAGGGGTGTGCAACCACACTGTGCGGTCGGTGATTCGTGTCCAGAACTCCCTCAGCGCCGGTAGCCGGTTTTCAATCTTGTTCCCCGCAATCAGCGCGGAGTTAATTGCCCCGATGGACACACCAGAGACCCAGTCGGGCTCAATGCCTTCCTCGTGCAACGCCTGGTATACGCCGGCCTGATAAGCACCCAACGCGCCGCCGCCCTGCAAAACAAGGGCGACGCGGCCACACCGCTCTGGGCGCCAGCCGGAGATGGGCGGGAGATGCATCGGCTTTGTGTCCATCGCGATATCTATGACCAAGGGCGCGACGCCTTTATGACGCACTGCAAAAGGAAAATCGTCACAAATCCGTCCGACAGGCGTGAGATTTCATGCCATGAATGAGAATCCAAAACCTCAATATTCCACGCAAGGTTCATCAATGCTAAAAGGAAAAATTGCAGTTGTGACTGGCTCAACCAGCGGTATCGGGCTCGCGATTGCGCGGGCTTGTGCCAGAGAAGGCGCGAACGTCGTCATCAATGGCTTCGGCGATAAGGACGCCGTCGAAGCAGAGCGGGCCGGGATCGAAAAAGACTTCAACGTCACGGCGCGCTACAGCGCCGCCGATATGACCAAGGCCGACCAGATCGCCGCCATGGTTACCGATGCGCAAAAGGAATTGGGCGGAGTTGATATTTTGGTCAACAATGCCGGCATCCAATTCGTGGCTCCGATCGAAGAATTTCCGGTCGAAAAGTGGGACCAGATCATCGCCATCAATCTTTCGGCGGCTTTTCATGCCATCCGTGCCGCTGTACCCGGCATGAAGGCCAAAAAATGGGGACGCATCATTAATACCGCCAGCGCGCATGCGCTGGTCGCGTCGCCGTTCAAGTCCGCTTACGTCTCTGCCAAGCACGGTATTGCAGGTCTGACCAAGACGGTGGCCCTGGAAACCGCCACGTTCGGGATCACCGCCAACGCGATTTGTCCCGGCTACGTCTGGACACCGCTCGTGGAAAAGCAGATTCCCGAAACCATGGAGGCGCGTCATATGACCAAAGAGCAGGTCATCAATGATGTGCTCCTGCACGCGCAGCCCACCAAGCAGTTCGTGACGGTGGAAGAGGTGGCT
>CAZCJI010000111.1:0-8526 GCA_964498625.1 uncultured Rhizobium sp. | reverse complement strand
GGTCCTGACAGAAATCGATATCGAAATCCGGCATCGAGATACGTTCGGGATTGAGAAAGCGCTCGAACAGCAGACCGAACCGCAACGGATCGAGATTGGTGATGTCGAGCGCCCAGGCGACGAGCGATGTCGCACCCGATCCGCGAACGCCGACAGGGATGCCCTGCCCGCGGGTCCATTTCATAAAGTCGGACACAATCAGAAAGTAGCCCGCGAAGCCCATTCCATTGATCACACCCAACTCGAATTCGAGCCGCTTTTTGTAGGTCTCGTCGTCAGCATAAAGTCCGTGCTGCGCAAGCTTGGCGGCAAGCCCCTCTTCTGCGAGTGCGCGCATCTCGTCTTCCGGCGTGCGGCCGGATTCCGGCACGAATTTCGGCAGGATCGGATCGCGCTTCTTCGGGCGGAAGGCGCAGCGGCGTGCGATCTCGATTGTGTTGTCGATCGCTTCCGGGAGGTCGGCGAACTGCGCCATCATCTCCGCCGCGGATTTGAACCGGTGCTCGCGCGTCAGGCGGCGGCGATCTTCCTGGCCGACAAAGGCGGCGTCCGCGATGCAGAGCAAGGCATCGTGCGCCTCATACATCTCCTCGCCGCCGAAATGCACATCGTTGGTCGCGACCAGCGGCAGCTTCTTCCCGTAAGCAAGATCGATAAGCCGGTCTTCTGCGGCACGCTCTTCCGCAAGGCCATGACGCTGAAGTTCGACATAAAGGCGGTCCGGGAACATGGCCGCCAAACGATCAAGCTGCGACGACGCTGCGTCGGGCTGGCCTTCCACCAGAAGGCGGTTGAGCGGACCGCCGGGACCGCCGGTCAGCGCGATCAGGCCGTCCGAATGGTTGGCGAGCATCGCCGCTTTCACATGCGGGAAGTCGCCGGGCTCAGCCTCGAGATAGGCTGCGCTCAGAAGCTTTGTCAGATTTCGATAGCCGGCCCCGTTCTGCACCAGCAGCGCCAGATGAGGGGGCTTGCGGCGCACGCCAACCGAACCGCCGATCTGGGGCGCCTCCTCCAACTCCACAGACAACAAACAGCCGACGATCGGCTGAACGCCGGCTTTGGCGAGCAGATCCGAAATCTCATAGACGCCGAACAGGTTGTTGACGTCGGTGACCGCGACCGCCGGCATTCCCGCCGCGCGCGCGAGTTTTGGCAGATCGTAAGGACGGATCGCGCCTTCGAGCAGCGAATAGGCGCTCTTCACGCGCAAATGCACAAACCCCGCCCGCTGCGCCATCAACGCCCCGACTCACATGATTGAATTGCCGAAATCAGTATTGGCATCATGGCGCCCGGCGCGAGCGTGCCGCGGCCTTATCCACAACAGAGGGCCTAACTGCCGATGATCGCCTGTACCGCGCTGGCAAGCGCGAACGACGACGCGATGAACAAAACCAACCCCGCTCCCGCCGCTGCATCCTTCAACCACATGATCGTCATCTCCCGTTTCCAAAGATAATGTTCTACTTGTGTTCTCATCAAGTCAAGAACAAATCATGATCGCGTTACCGAAACGGTGCTCATGCAGCAGATAAGGCTGAAACAAAATTTCCGTTCCGTATGCGGACCAAAAATAATGCTAACCCATTGAATCTATATCATACTTGAATGTGATTGTTGTCGTTGTGGCGAAAGTTAATACCCTCCGATACCGTTAGCACATGAGATTCCACACCCTGAGCGCCTTGGCGCTGCTTGGCCTCGCCCTTCCCGGCCCAGTCTTCGCAGACGCCCTGACCGACGTGAACGCCGCCATCAACGCCATGCGCAACGGCGACTACGATCAGGCAATTCCTTTGCTCAACAACGCCCTAAGCTCCGGCAACCTGTCCAGGGATCAGAGCGCGACGGCGTATTTCGACCGCGGCGTCGCCTATCTGAACAAGGGCCAGCCGGACACGGCCATCGCCGACTTTACCCAGTCAATCGCTTTGCGACCAAAGGACAGTGGAACGCTGTTCATGCGCGCCAATGCCAATATGGCCAAAGGACAATCGGATGCCGGCATTGCCGACTATACCGCCGCCATCGCCATCGATCCAAAGAACGCGGACGCCCATGCCAATCTCGGCAACGCCTATCGCGCGAAGGGCATGAACGATCAGGCCGTCACGGAGTATACGGCGGCGATTGGAATTCATGCGTCGCCTTATGCCTATGAAGGCCGCGCGCTGGTCTATCTGGCGACGAGCAAGATTGACACGGCCATTACCGATCTTGATGAAGCGATCAAACTGAAGCCCGATTACACCGCCGCCCTGGTCAATCGCGCCAACGCGTATGCCGCCCAAGGCAAGTACGACCGGGCAGTCGCCGATTTCGATGCCGAACTGAAATACAAACCCAACGACAGCATCGCCATCGCGAACCGTGCGCAGATCCTGGCGAAAATGGGAAAGACGGCCGAAGCGAAAGACGCCATGGCCTCCGTCGCGCAGTCCAACCCGGACAGTCCCGCGCCTTACCGCACCCTCGGCGATTCCTACATGGCGCAACGAGATTTCGCGAAAGCGGCCGAGCAATATTCGATTGCGCTCAGCAAGGATCCGAACGATCCGACCACGCTGCTCAACCGCGGCGCCTGCTACCACAGCATGGGACAGTACGACAAAGCGATTGCCGATTATACGGCGGTGATCAAGCTCACGCCCAATGACGCCCACGCCTACAACAATCGCGGCGGCGCGTACGGCGCGTCACGCAAGCTCGACCTCGCGATTGCAGATTTCCAGATGGCCGTGAAGCTCGATCCGAATTTCGAAGATGCCAAACGCAATCTCGAAGGCGCGACGAAGGCGAAAGAGACCGGCAAAGTCATCCACGGGCAGTAACACGCATCAGTCCGCGGTCACCAACGCGATAGCCAGCCCGTCATAACCTTTGATTCCGACAGTTTGAATTGCGGTCGCCGATACGCGCGGCTCGGCGGCGAGCATGGTGTTGAGACGCCTGATGCCTTCGATATTGGCGTCATTGGTGCCAGTTTCGATCACGCGGCCTTCGCGGATGACATTGTCAACGACGATCACGCCGCCCCGCCGCGACAACTTGAGCGCCCACTGGAAATAATCGGGATTGGATTTCTTGTCGGCGTCTATAAAGGAAAAATCGAACGATCCGCTCAGCGTCGGCAAAGTATCGATAGCGGCGCCGGTAAGAACCTTGACGCGGTCGCCCAACCCCGCGTTCTTGATATTCGAACGGGCAACATCCGCGTGCTTCGGATCGAATTCCAGCGTGATGAGTTCCCCGCTCACAGGCAGCGCGCGCGCCAGCCAGATCGCGCTGTAGCCGCCGAGCGTGCCGACCTCCAGAATGCGCTTGGCGCCGATCATCCGCGCCATCAGATACAGGAGCTTGCCCTGCGTGGGCGATACCGCAATGTCCGGAAGCCCGGCTGCACGGCTCGCCTCCCGCGTCGCCTCCAGCACCTTATCGTCGCCGATCAGGACACCCTCAAGATAGGTATCGACATCGCTCCAAAGTTTTTCGCTCATGCCTTCTTCTCCAACTTGCCGCCATCGACCAGCCTACCATCTTGCAGAACAAACGCGCGATCCATCCTGGCGGCGAGTTCCAGATTGTGGGTCGCGATCAAGGCGGCCGAGCCTTCCTTGCGCACGACCGAGACTAGAAGATCGAACACCGCCGCTGCCGTGCGCGGATCGAGATTGCCGGTCGGCTCGTCCGCCAGCAGAACGCGCGGGTGGTTCGCAAGCCCGCGGGCGATGGCCACGCGCTGCTGCTCGCCGCCGGAAAGCTGCGCCGGACGATGCGTCAGGCGCTGGCCAAGCCCCATCAAATCGAGCAGACGGCGCGCTTCGGCGTCGGCTGCTGCTTTCGATTTTCCCGCGATCAGTTGCGGCAGCATCACGTTTTCGAGCGCGCTGAACTCCGGCAGCAGATGATGCGCCTGATAGACAAAGCCGATCGTGTCGCGTCGGATACGCGTGCGCTCACCTTCGGACAGCGAGGATGCCGCCGCGCCGTCGATCAGCACATCGCCGCCGGAAGGCGCTTCCAGAAGCCCGGCCATATGCAGCAGCGACGACTTTCCCGCGCCGGATTGTCCGACCAGCGCGACGATTTCACCCTGCCTGAGTGTGAGGCTGACGTTCTTGAAGACTTCGAGCGTGGCGCCGGTGCCTTCGGCATAGACTCGCGCGACCCCGTCGAGACGAAGGGCTGCGACGGCAAGCGCATCACTCATAGCGCAGCGCCTCCACCGGATCGAGCCGCGCCGCGCGCCAGGCCGGATAGAGCGTGGCGAGGAACGACAACGTCAGCGCCATCAGCACGACCGCTGTCACCTCGTCCGTCTCAATGCGCGCGGGCATGCGCTCGAGGAAATAGATTGTGGGATCGAACAACGTCGTTCCCGTGAGCTTCGACAGTCCCTGCCGGATCGTCTCGATGTTGGAGCAAAATGCGACGCCGATCACAAATCCGATAAAGGTGCCGACGACACCGATGCTGGCGCCGGCGATCATGAACACCCGCATCATCGCGCCGCGCGTGGCACCCATGGTACGCAGGATGGCGATGTCCTGGCTCTTGTCCTTCACCAGCATGATAAGACCGGAAATGATGTTCAGCGCCGCCACAGCCACGATCAGCGACAGGATCAGGAACATCACATTGTGCTCGACCTGGATCGCATCGAAGAATGACGAATTGATGTCCTGCCAGGTATATATGCGCGCGTAGGGCCCTGCCGCCTGCCCTACGGGGTTTATAAACGACACGACCTTGTCCGGGTCAGTGATCATGACTTCCAAGCCCGTCACCGTCGCGCCCATGTTGAAATAGAGCTGCGCCTGTTCCAGGGGCATGAAGATGTAACTCTTGTCGTATTCCGACATGCCGATCTTGAACGTGCCGGCAATGCGATAGGTCTTGATCCGCGGCGTGACGCCGAACGGCGTGACATTGCCGCGCGGCGCGATCAGCGTGATTGTCATGCCGGGCGCGAGCCGCAACCGCTCCGCAAGCCCCTCCCCGATGATTACCACGTCATCGCCCTTGAAGGCGTCAAGCGCGCCGGGCGACAGCGATTTGGAAACGACGGTCACATCCCTTAGATCGGCCGCGCGCATACCTTCGACCAGAGCGCCGAGCGAGTAGCCGTTCGATGTCGCCATCACCTGACCGTCGATGACGGGCGCCGCGCGCGTCACGCCGGGAACGCCTCTGACCTGTTTCACGATCTGATCGAAATCGGGCAGCGCTCCGGTCGCGCCCTGAACCATGATATGGCCCTTGAGACCCAATATGCGACCAAGCAGGTCATGGCGGAAGCCGTTCATCACCGCCATCACGATGATCAGCGCCGCAACACCCAGCGCAATGCCGACCAGCGACAGGATGGAGATGATCGAGACGAACCCCTCCTTACGCGTCGGGCGCAGATAGCGCCCTGCGAGCATCCACTCGAAGCGGGAAAACGGGCGGGTGGCGGATGCCATCAAGGAGAACCGGAAAAGGAGAATCTACGGACCATACGCCAAGACTAACCTCAAAAGTGTCAATACGGCGACCCGAAGCGGTCACCCCAATATACCGCTCGCAAAAACAGCTACAGCGAAACCGGCGACCGCCACAAGGAGCGCCGCCCAGTCGTAAGATGCGACCTCTGCCGGTGAATAAGTTACGGACTTTTGAGAATTCAAAGTGACGCTCACGCCTTCGGCACGGGGGTCGCGACCCATTTTCCGGCTGCCGAAAAACGCCATCACCCCCAGAATGCCAACAATAGCCGCGATGATCACTAGATGCGGATATGCACGCGGATTGCGCGCGAGAACATGGTATACGGATTTCACTGTCGAGGTGAGCACAACGGCGACGGCGGCGACAACCGCGATCAGCGCCGCGCAACCGCTGATCATTTCGGTGGGGTTCTCCCGCTCAAGCGAGCAGTCGCTGGGGTCGGCCGGATCGTAGAACACCGGGACTGTCGTGCCGGTTTGAAAGCGTGCCAATACGGCATCGACTCCGCCGCCTTCACCGCCGACATCGATACGGTTGCCGCGATAGGTTCGTCCGTCTACGGAGAATTCATATGTGACGGCCGGCAGAACAACTTTCCGGGGAGGCTCGCCGTCGAAATGACGTTCGACGGTTTCGGCCTTTGCAGAAACAATTCGCGCTTCTGTTTGTTTCCACTTGCCGGCCTTGCGCGCGTCCAGAACCCGGCTCGCAAATATGATCAACAGAATGACGAAGGCGAGACCCAGGAAAATCAGAAAAACCGAACGCTGGCTGCTGTCTGCGGTATCGCCGAGATGAAACGGCAGCAGATCAAGTCCCCACGCCAGCAGGTCGCGAAATATGCCGAACCCGGCGACAAGTATCGCGACTGCGGCGAGAACCCAGTTGGGCAGGCCGGACGATTCATCCCGATTGCCAGACATCGGCTCCTCCGGGGCTACTGCCTATCCGTTCAGCATCCGCTTGATCGCGGAATCGATGGTCATTTCTTCCTTTGCGCCGGTGGCGCGCGACTTCACTTCGACGAGACCCTTTTCGAGGCCGCGCGGGCCGACAACGATCTGCCAAGGAATGCCGATCAAATCCATGCTCGCGAATTTTCCGCCGGGACGCTCGTTGGTGTCGTCGTACAGCACGTCTTTTCCTGCCGCCTTCAGCTTTGCGTAAAGGTCTTCGCAGGCCGCATCCGTCTTGGCATCGCCGCTTTTCAGATTGATCAGGGCGATGTCGAACGGCGCCACGGGCTCCGGCCAGATGATGCCGGCATCGTCATGGCTCGCCTCGATAATCGCGCCAAGCAGACGCGAGACGCCAACGCCATAGGAGCCGCCATGGATCGGCGTCTCCTTGCCGTCGGGGCCCTGCACGGTCGCCTTCATCGGCACGGAGTATTTCGTGCCGAAATAGAAGATCTGTCCGACTTCGATGCCGCGCGCGGTGACGCGTTTGTCTGCCGGCACTTCGGCCTCGAACCTCGCGGCGTCATGCACATCTGAGGTCGCGGCATAGAGCGCGGTGCGCTGGCGCACGATCGGTTCAAGATCGGAATTGAAGTCCAAATTCTCGTCCGGCACCGGCATGTCGAGCAGGTCTTTATGGCAGAACACCTCGCTCTCGCCGGTTTCAGCCAGCACGATGAACTCGTGGCTGAGATCGCCGCCGATGGGGCCGGTCTCCGCGCGCATCGGGATCGTCGTAATGCCCATGCGGGTAAAGGCGCGGAGATAGGCCACGTACATCCTGTTGTAAGAACGCCGCGCGGCTTCCTGATCGATGTCGAATGAATAGGCGTCCTTCATCAGAAATTCGCGGCCGCGCATCACGCCGAACCGCGGACGCACCTCATCACGGAATTTCCACTGCGTGTGATAGAGGTTGAGCGGCAGCCATTTGTAGGACTTCACATAGGCGCGGAAGATTTCCGTGATCATGTCCTCGTTGGTGGGACCGTAGAGCAGCTCGCGCTCGTGCCGGTCCTTGATGCGCAACATCTCCGGCCCATAGGCGTCGTAGCGGCCGGTTTCCTTCCAGAGTTCGGACGGTTGCAATGTGGGCATCAGCATCTCGATCGCACCGGCGCGGTTCATTTCCTCGCGCACAATCTGCTCGATCTTCTGCAGTACGCGGAAACCCAGTGGCAGCCAAGCATATATCCCCGCGGCTTCCTGGCGGATCATGCCGGCGCGCAGCATCAGTCGGTGCGAGACGATCTGCGCCTCGGACGGCGTTTCTTTCAGAAGAGGCAGGAAATAGCGTGACAGGCGCATCAGGGAACCGGTGATTTGCTGCGGCGCACCTTAATACGGAACGCCGCATGAGAGGGCAATGCGGACCGAAATGCGGCCTACCGGTCCCCTGGCTTCATGGGCGTGAAAGCGACCTGATCGGGCATCATATCGATTAGCGCCCGGATATCGAACGGAGGCGGATCGTTGACACCGCTGCCCTTGACGTGACGGTTCAGTTCGTCGATATCGAAACCCATCTGAAGGTCGTATGTGCGGTCCGGCTGATTCCGCAGGCGCTGCTCCGCCTCGTACCATTTGAGCTTCGCTTTCCCATCCGGGCACGAGTTGCGTTCATCGCCCTCCGCGCCCCAGCGCAGCTCCACGCAGTGATAGGGATCGAATGACATCTTGAACAACCGGTGCATCATGTCGTCGAACGTCATCGGCACGGGGTGCTTGTCGGTGCTGAGATAGGTGATGGTGCAGGCCGCCGATTGCGCCTCATACGCCTCGCGCAGATCCTTCTGCAGAAACTGACCGTCATAGACGATGCGCTCGTCGCGATTGACCCAGAGCCCGATCATCTCCTTCAGGTCTTTGTAGAACTGCACGAACGCCGCCTTGATGCGCGCGTCACGGGATGGCGTGGAATATTCCTCCCATTCCGTGTCGTCGGAACCGTAGATGTTGTCCGGCAAGCGGCTGGGGTGGCTCTTGACCGAAATGCCGTCCTTGATATCGAGATCGACGTATTGCGCGCGGTCGTTCAGATCGTTGCACAAGGTCTTCATCGTCGCCTTGAGCT
>CAZCJI010000110.1:0-8625 GCA_964498625.1 uncultured Rhizobium sp. | reverse complement strand
TTGCGTCCACCGGCGGTCGCCATGCGCGAACGGAAGCCGTGACGGCGCTTGCGCACGATCTTGCTCGGCTGATAGGGGCGCTTCATGGCGGGCTCCAGGCTCTCTCAAAAGAGCGGGGTTTCTAAGCACTGGGCCCGCACCTGTCAATCTGGCGTCAAACCCTAGCTCTACCTTGGATTTTCGGGTCCGTTAATGATCTAAAAGGCCATGTTTGGCCGCGCCCGCGCCGGATTGGAGGAGGGGTGGAGGCTGGCCGCCCATAGCCTCTCCGGGCGGCTGCTTCTGCTGACGATCTTCTATGTGATGATCGGCGAAGTGCTGATCTTTATACCCTCCATCGGGCACTACCACCGGGAACTCCTGGACAATCACATCGAATCCGCGGAACTCGCGGTGATGCCGTTCACCCTGCCCGAGAGCGACAAGCTTCCGGAAACTCTGCGGACACAGATTCTCCAGCGAGCGGGCGCCGAAGCGGTGCTTCTGACGCTGGCCGATCAACGCTTCTTTTTCCAGGTCAACAACGAACAGAAGACGGTCGATCACACGATCGATCTCACGAAATCCGGCGTGATTTCCGAAATGTTCGAGGGCATGGATTGTCTTCTCACCACGGACGATCGCGTGCTCCACGTTATCGCCCCAACGCGCATCAAAGGCGCGCGGTCCATCGGTATCGTGCTGCGCGAACGGCCGATCCGCGATGCATTGGTTGCCTATGCGTGGCGCGTGATCGAGACCGGGTTCTTCGTCTCCGCCTTTACCGCTCTTCTCGTCTTCCTGAGCCTCTTCTATGTGTTCGTGCGTCCGATGGAGAGAATTTCGGAAGCGATGATGCGTTTTCGCGACAATCCGGAGGATTCGAGCCGCATTGTCGCGCCATCGTCGCGCCGCGACGAGATCGGTCAGGCGGAGCGCGAGCTCGCCTCCATGCAGCGCGATCTCTACGGATCCCTGCAGCAGAAGACGCGGCTCGCGGCACTCGGCGCAGCCGTCGCACGCATCCAGCACGATCTGCGTAATATCCTCGCCAATGCCAAACTCGCATCCGATCGTCTCGCCGACATCGACGATCCGGTGGTAAAGAATCTGACGCCCCGCCTGGTCGCGTCGCTTGACCGCGCCGTGGCGCTGGCTACGCAAACTCTGCGCTACGGCCGCGCCGAGGAACGGCCACCCGTGCGCAAAACGATTGCGCTCAGGCCGTTGATCGATGAGGTAGGTCAAGCCGCGATCGAAACGACGGCCTCGCAAATCAAAATCGACTTCGCGAATACCGTGGAGGACGATCTTCAGATCGATGCCGATCCGGAGCAACTCTATCGTATGGCGCTCAATCTCCTGCGCAACGGGGCAGAAGCCGTCGCAGGCCGCGAAGGCGCACAACTCGCCGTGTCGGCGGAACGGAATGGCCGCGCCGTCAGCATCTTTATCGCCGACAACGGCGCCGGCATTCCCGCTGCTCTGCAGGCCAAGCTGTTCCAGCCCTTCGCGACCGCTGCGCGCGCTGGCGGATCGGGATTGGGACTTGCCATCGCGCGCGATCTTGCGCGGCTGCACGGCGGCGAGATCGTCATGGCGGCGACGGGATCGAAAGGTACGCAGTTCCGCATTGATATTCCGGACCACGAGGGGAGCTAGATATGGCTTGGGATCCGAAAATCTATCTGGACTTCGAGGACGAACGCACAAGGCCGGCTGCGGAGCTTCTCGCGCGCGTGTTCCACAAAAATCCGATGCATGTCATCGATCTCGGATGCGGCCCAGGAAATTCCACTGCGCTTGTCGCACGCCGCTGGCCAAAGGCGAAGCTCGAAGGTCTCGATTCATCGGAAGCGATGCTCGATCAGGCCCGCAGGTCCGGCATCAACGCGACATGGCATTCTGGCGATATTCCGGGGTGGGCGCCGGCGCGGCGTTACGACGTGATCTTCACCAACGCCACGCTGCAATGGGTGCCCGATCAGGAGAAATTGTTGCCGCGTCTGATGTCGTTTCTGGAGCGGGATGGACTGCTGGCGTTCCAGGTGCCGTGCAATTTCAACGAACCTTCGCACCGGCTTATCCGCGATCTGGCCGCCGAAGGGCCATGGGCCGCAAAACTCAAGGACGTGCGCAATCTCACGCTCATGACGCCGCGCGCTTATTACGAGATTCTGGAGCCTCTCTCTTCCGCGCTCGATATCTGGGAGACGGAATATCTGCAGGTGCTGGAGGGCGATGATCCGGTCTATCGCTGGGTCAGCGGCACAGGGTTACGGCCGTTCGTCCAGGCGCTTCAGGGCGAGGAGCGCGAAAGCTTCATTGCAGAATACAAAAAGCGCGTTGCCGGCGCCTATCCGCTTCGCGCCTCCGGCAAGACGCTGTTTCCGTTCAAACGGCTGTTCGTGGTCGCGCGGAAATAGCTAGTGTCCCGATTTCGAAATTCGGCAGATATTGATATCGGGCTCATGCGAATTTCGAAATCGAAAGGACACTAGCAAAATATTGAATCCTAGTGTCGCCTTGGTTCCGAAGTTCGCATAGAGCGTAATATCGATCACTAAGCGAACTTCGGAACCGCGACACTAGTCGCCCATCGCCACACCGTCGCGTCGCGGATCGGCGCCACCGATGTAACCATTCCTGACGCGTTCGATGATCTGCAATCCGCTTTTCTCCACCGCGGGCATCGCAACCGTATGGCCTATGGCGCTCAGTCCGGGTGCGAGCGACTCCAGCGCCGTGTCTTTCTCGAGTAATGTTGCGCCGTTCAGGTTGCCCGGATGCGGCAGCGCCGCGGCTTGTTGCGGCGTGAGCTTGCCGTCGATCAATCCAATCAGGGATTGCGCGACATAGTCGATGATCATCGGGCCGCCGGGCGATCCGGTTGCGAATTTGAACTTGCCCTGCTGGTCCAGAACGATCGTGGGAGACATTGACGACAGCGGATGCTTGCCGGGCCCCGGCGCATTGGCCACAGGCTTTCCGTCATGCTCCGGCTCAAAGGAAAAATCGGTCAGCTGATTGTCCAGAATGAACCCATTGACCATCATCTCCGATCCGAACGGCGCTTCGACGGTCGTCGTCATCGACACGACCACGCCCTTGTCGTCCACGATGGACATGTGGCTGGTGCCCGGATGCTCCGGCGTGCGCTGCGGCGCGTGATCCGCCTTCGATCCCGGTGGGTTGCCCGGGAGTGCCGCGCCCATGTCCTTCCGGGGATCGATCAGCTTCGAACGTTTCGCGATATAAGCGCGATTGAGCAGGCCAGATACAGGCACGTCCACGAACGCCGGATCGCCGAGATATTCGCCGCGGTCCGCGAACGCGAGACGGCTTGCCTGTGTGAAAAGATGAACGCCGTCCAGCGTATCGGTGGCGAGTTTCTTGGACGGGAAGCGCTCGAGCATCTCCAGCATCTGCAGCACCGCAATGCCACCCGAACTCGGCGGCGCCATCGAACACACTTTATCCTTGCGGTAGACGCCGCAGACTGGCGCGCGCTCGACGGCCTTGTACCCCCCGATGTCCGCAGCTGTCATACCACCGGGATTGACCGGCGCATTCTGGACGGCATTGACGATTTGGGTCGCGATGGGACCGTGATAGAACACATCCGGCCCGCGCCGCGCGATCAACCGAAACGTTGCTGCGAGCTCGGGATTCGTCATCGTCTCGCCTTCGGCATAGGGCGTGCCGTCGGCGTGGAAGAAGTGACGCTTCATGTCGGGCATCTTCGCTATCTGCGGATATTCCTTAAGCGTGAACGCAAGTTTCTTCGGAACGGCAAATCCGTTTTGCGCGAGCGTGATCGCCGGCCAGATCAGTTTGGGCCAGGGAAGTTTTCCATATTTGCTGTGCGCGAGACCGAGCATCGCCACGACACCGGGAATGCCGACCGAAAGTCCACCGGGGATGACCTGCATCTTTCCGCGCGGTTGACCGGTGGCATCGAGAAACATTGTTGGCGTTGCAGAGGCCGGGGCGGTCTCGCGGCCATCGAAGCTCGTCATCTTCTTCTTCGCAGGATCCCACAGCAGCATGAAAGCGCCGCCGCCGATGCCCGACGATTCCGGTTCGACGACAGTCAGAACCATCTGCGCTGCGATGGCGGCATCGACTGCCGATCCGCCCTGGCGCAGCATATCGAGACCCGCCTTTACGGCGTAAGGGTTCGCGGCGGCGATCATGTGATGTTTGGCGACGGTTTCCGCGCGCGACGGAAGCGTTGCGATCAGGGCAAGGGCAAACAACAAGCGCGCTTTCATCGAACTCTCTCTTTTCGGCTACGTCACCAAAGGCTAGCGTCCCATATCATGGTGCGACCCGGTGCGCGAAATCTCATTACCGACGTGGCCGGGCTTCGCGTCGGTCAGGCCGAGGACGAACGTGTCCGCACCGGCGTGACAGTCCTTCTGGGCGATGCTCCGGTGACCGCTGTTGTCGATGTGCGTGGCGGTGCGCCCGGAACCCGCGACACCGAAGCGCTCGATCCCGTCAATCTCGCGGGCGCTGCCGATGCGATTGTGCTTTCCGGAGGATCGGTCTTTGGGCTCGATGCACCTGCCGGCGTGACGGCTTGGCTGCGCGCGCAGGGACGAGGGTTCGAGATCCGGCCTGGCGCACCGCGCGTGCCGATCGTGCCCGGCGCGATCCTGTTCGACCTTGTCAATGGTGGCGACAAGAACTGGGGCGAAGAAACGCCTTACCGCGCACTCGGCATGAGAGCCACAACGAGCGCGGGGCTGGATTTTGCGCTCGGCAATGCCGGTGCTGGCTACGGCGCGACAGCGGGCGTCTACAAAGGCGGATTGGGTAGCGTGTCCGCCGTCACAGATGACGGCATCACAATCGGTGCCATCGCGGCGGTGAACTCTCTGGGCTCGCCGCTGATGCCCGGGACCGACGTGTTCTGGGCATTTCCGTTCGAGCAGAACGATGAGTTCGGCGGCCGGCGTTTGAAAAGCGTCATGCCGCTCGATCTCGATCTGCCTGCTGACATGAAAGGCGCGCGGCCGCGCGAGAACACGACCATTGCCATTGTTGCCACCGACGCAGACCTGGACCGTCTCGAACTCGCGCGCCTTGCGATCATGGCGGCGGACGGGTTCGCCCGCGCGCTTCGTCCGGTGCACACGCCGTTCGACGGCGACGTCGTGTTCGCGGTCTCGACGGCGAAGCACAGGCTCGGCGATGCCCGCGCGCGCGAGGTGATGCGGCTGGGCTCCATCGCAGCCGACTGTATTGCGCGCGCGATTGCGCGCGGCGTCTACGAAGCAACGACATTGGGGACGGCAAGAAGCTATCGCGACACCTTCAAGGGAGGATGACATGGACAAGAACATCACACGCCGCGCTTTTGCGGCGACGGGACTGGTGACGGGGTTCACGCTGGCGGCAGGCCCACTTAATGCCGCAGCCATTGTCACCGACACGAAAGGACTCGATGCCGGCGAGGTGAGCGTTGCCGTTTCCGACGGCCACATCCCCGCTTATCGCGCGCGTCCGGTGGGCAGGAAGAATGCGCCGACGGTTCTGGTGGTTCAGGAAATCTTCGGCGTGCATGAGCACATCAAAGACCTCTGCCGGCGGTTCGCAAAGCTCGGTTACTACGCGATTGCGCCGTCGCTCTACGCACGCTTCGGCGACCCAGGAAAATACGACATGGCGCACATCCAGGACATGATGACGGATATCGTTTCCAAGGTGCCCGATGCTGAGGTGATGAGCGATCTCGATTCCACGGTCGCCTTCGCCAAGGGCGAAAGCGCCGATACCGCAAAACTCGCGATCACCGGATTCTGCTGGGGCGGCCGCGTTGTGTGGCTCTATGCGGCGCACAATCCGGCACTCAAAGCCGGTGCGGCATGGTATGGGCCGCTTGCCGGAAAGCCCAACGAACTGCGTCCGAAAACGGCGATTGATCTGGCGGCCGATGTTCATGCGCCGGTGTTGGGTCTATATGCCGGGCAGGATCATAACATCACGGCTGCCGACATCGATGTCATGCGCGCCGCGCTGGCGAAGGCGGGCAAGACGAACAGCAGAATCGATGTGTTTGACGATGCGCAGCACGGCTTCAATGCCGACTATCGCGACACCTACAATGAAAAGGATGCCAGGGAGGCGTGGGCCCGCATGCTGGCCTGGTTTAAGGCAAACGGTGTGTCCTAACGAACAAACACCCGCACTTCGCTGGCCGTGGCATTCGGATCCGTCGAAGACGCAACCGCGAGCCGCGAGGCCGGCACGCCCATCTCGGTGATGGAGCGCATGACTTCCTGTGCATGACGTTTGGCGGCGGTTTGCGCGAGATGCACGGCGGTGACCGTGCCGCGTGTCGGCGAGACGGCGACCACGGAGAAGCCCGCACCCGGACGCGACTGCAGCGCCTGGCTGAGCGCCGCGTAGAGGATCTGCTGATAATCGACGTTGTTGCGGTCGAAGCGGATGACCACGAGCGGCGTGCCGCCATACGATCCCACGGAGCTTGCCGAAGAGGCGGCCAGCAGCGGCGATCCCATGTCACCGCCATAGAGTTCGCCGTTCTTGATCGCGCCCGCCAGCGTGGTCAGGTTCGCGCGCTCGTTCGCGGTATAGGCGGTCTGGCGCTGAACATCGTCCGACACGTTCCTGAGCAGGCGATCGATCAGGATGACAGTCTGATTGGTTTCGTCTTCCAGCACGGACAGCTGACGGTGATCTTCGTCAACGGCGCCCGAAACATTCATCGTCGCCGAAATCTGATCGAGCACGTAATGGGCGTTGGAAGAATCGTTGGAGATTTCGGTGCCGAGCGCGCTCAACGCGTTGATGTTGGAGGAAAGCTGGTCGAGCGAAGCCTGTGCCGAGTTCCATATCGCCACGAGCTCCGGATTGCCGCGTGTCGTTCCGACCTGCAGCCGCGCGGTGATGCGCGCCTTGGCTTCGTGATAGGCGGTCGAATTCTCCGAGGCCTGACCGTGCAGCCCGGCGAGACGTTGCGCGGTTGAAGCGATGTGGTTCTGAAGGCTGACGACCTGAGAGCGCAGGCTCGCAACCATCGTGCTGACCGCCGTGCCGGTGTTGGAGCCGGGCTCGATCTGGATGGGCGTGACGCCGCCCATCGTGCCGCTGCCCGCGGGTGCCGCAGCCATCGGCGCCGCTTGCTGTGGCTCGGCCGGCATCGTGCCGGGTTCGTTGTTGAGAGCCTGTTGCTGGGGCGGCGGTTGATAAGCAGGTTGCTGCTGCGGCGGGGGTTGATAGGCCGGTGCCGGGTTCGACGCGGTATGTACCGGCGGTGGCTCGTAAGCGGGCTGCTGTTGCGGTGGCGGTTGATAGGCCGGTGCAGGGGCGGGATTCGATGCGGTCTGTGCTTGCGGCTGCTGCTGAGCGCCCTGATCGCTGGAAGCAGGCAATGTGCCCGGCTCAGAACTCGCCGCCGTATTGCTGCTGGAGTCGTTGCCGAACATCGCGTTGTCGATATCCGAGCAGCCCACCAGACCCAGGCTGGCTGCCATCGCCAGTGCGCCGAAAAGACGGCCGGACCGATATGCCCTCATTTTCAGTCTCCGCTGTACCTGTGCCCCGCATCCGTGCAGGGCGCGCGGATGAGCCAGCCAAGCGGTTGCGCGCGCTCGATATGGCGACGCACACCCGCACCCCAGTCTTAACCAGCGCGCGCGGCGGGGACAAGAGCGCGAAGTGCGGCTTTCTGGGAGTTTTTCTCTTGCCGTGCGGGGACTTGCGGGCACCGACTGTCCCCGAGGCCCCACGCGGGACAGCGGACAGGAACAGGAAAGATTGCGTGGTTACGCGCTTGCCTTTGCGATCTTCGATCAATAGGTTCTGCCGCCCTTAAAGACGCGCTCGTAGCTCAGCTGGATAGAGCATCAGACTACGAATCTGAGGGTCAGGAGTTCGAATCTCTTCGAGCGCGCCATTCTCCCGAAATAGCGACCAAAAACGTTGTGCCGCCGTGTCGCGGATGTCCCCGCGCAATGCGGCGCGGGTTGGCGAGCGGCGGTCTCAACGGAATCGAAACGCCGCTCCAGAAAACTGGACTCCATGGAACTTTTTTTGAGGCGGTTTTCCGCCCTCGCGCGTTTTCATGGCTGATATTTGGAGGACTCTCGCCGTGGCCAAACCAGCAAAGACCCCATTTCTAACCGACGTAAAGACATTAAGGGCACACGCCCGCAAGGACATCGCCAAGGGCAATATTACCAGAACCTATGTCGGCGATCCGAAGAAGACGATCGACATTCTGCAATCGGTTCTGGCGACGGAGCTTGTCTGCGTGCTGCGCTACACGATGCACGCCGTCACCGCCACCGGCATTTCGAGCGAAGGCGTGAAGGCCGAATTCATGCAGCACGCCAAGGAAGAACAGGGCCACGCGATGGCGGTGGCCGAGCGCATCAACCAACTCGGCGGCAAGCCAGACTTCAATCCCGATACGCTGACCAGCCGCTCCGCCTCGCAATATGCGGAAGGCGCGAACCTGATCGACATGATTAAAGAGAATTTGATCGCTGAGCGCATCGCTGTCGATCACTACCGCGAGCTTATCCGCTATTTCGGCGACAACGATCCTGCCACGCGCGTGATGATCGAGGAAATCCTCAAGGTCGAGGAAGAGCACACCAACGACATGCACGA
>CAZCJI010000109.1:0-8669 GCA_964498625.1 uncultured Rhizobium sp. | reverse complement strand
TTGGGCGTCAATTTCGGCGCCGGGACGATTGCTGTGATCAAGGGCCGTGGGAAGGTGATCACTTTTGCCGTCAATCTGAGCGGCAAGGGCGGCAGCGCGTATCAATACGTCTATGTGATCGACTATCCGCTGGTGACCGGCGGCAGTTGGACCAATTTCTACACGACCGACGGCAAGACGATGGGAAAAATGGGCGGCGGCACCTATACGGTCAGCGACGGCACGCCGCGCAAAGCCAGCAGCCTCAAGAGTTCGACCGAGCAGCCCTAGACCGGCTCACGGACGAGAATACCCAGCCGTTCGGTTCAAGCCACCGGTCTTGAAACCGGAGAAATGTTCCCTAAATGTTCTTATTGGTCTGCTGGCTTTGTGGTCGGCAGAGAGGTTGATATTTGTGTTGCGGTGCAGCGAAAGGAAGAGATTATGTGGGCTTTACAATGATTTGAGTGCAACAGGCGGCATTTGAATTGCGATTTCGAATAAAAAATGCCGCTTCCGAGTAGAAATTTTCTAAGCGCCATTGATCCGACCACTTTCCGAAAAAGTCCGATGCTGAAATCAGCATCGGGTACCCCTCCCCCTCCGAAACGCGTGGTTCAAATGGGCAGTGGGCCGAAAAGACGGAGGGGCACTAGGATCGGACCATGACGCGTCTCTCCGAATTCGATCTGATCGAGAAACTGTTCGCGCCGCTGGCGACCTCACCGGGCGCGTTCGGCCTGAAGGACGACGTGGCGACGGTCGCGGAGCGTCGCGGGTGCGAGTTGGTTGTAACCGCCGATGCGGTCGTGGCTGGTGTCGATTTCTTTCCGGGCGATCCGGCGCCCGGCGTGGCGAAGAAGGCGTTGCGCGTCAATCTTTCCGATCTCGCGGCCAAGGGTGCCGAACCGTTCGGGTATCTCCTGACGCTTTTGATTCCCAGGGAGATCGGCCGCGCTTATCTCAAGGAATTCGCGGAAGGTCTGGCGCAGGACCAGGAACGGTTTGGCGTTTCGCTTCTCGGCGGCGATATGAGTGCGACGCCGGGTCCGTTGTCGATCGCGATCACCGCGTTCGGGCATGTTCCGGCGGGACGGCTCGTTCGCCGCAGCGGTGCGCGTGCCGGCGATCTTGTTTTTGTTACGGGGACCATCGGTGACAGTGGCGGTGGGCTGGCGCTTTTGAAAGAACCAGCGCTTTCATCCTCTGCTTCGGCCCATGACTCGCTGATCGGCCGTTATCGTTTGCCCGAACCGCGCATCGCCTTTGCGCCGGCAGTGCGCGATGCGTCCGCGAGTATCGATATCTCGGATGGGTTGCTCGCCGATCTAGGCCATGTCGCGGAAGCCTCCGGCGTTCGCATCGTCGTGGCAGCGGACAGAATTCCGCGTTCGCCCGAATTGAAAGCGCTCTGGGGCGATGGCGAAGAGGCGATTGTCCGCGCGGCCGCCGCCGGGGACGACTATGAGATCGCGTTCACGGCTCCCACTTTGATTCAGGATGCGCAGACGCCCGTGACCTGCATCGGCCGCGTGGAACAAGGCTCCGGCGTGGAGCTGCTCGATGCCGCGGGCCGCGAAATCGCCACGCCGCGCAAGGGGTACCGTCATTTTGAGCGGTAACCTTTCATTAGCCATGATTTGCGAGCCTTTGCGAATGCGCCCTCTCGCGATTCCGGCGATTCTGCTTGCGTTGGCTGCTTCGGCGGCTGCGGCCGAAGACGCGCCGAAGAAAAAGGTGGAAGAACCCGGCACGCATGTGCAGATGCCGTTTCTCATCGCGCCGGTGAGCGTGGACGGCAAGCTTCAGGGTTATGTCTATATTTCCAGCAAGCTCATTGCTTCGACGCCCGCGGCCTCGGTCGAAATCCGCGAGAAGATGGCGTTCATCCAGGATGCCTTCGTGCGCGACGTGAACGCCCAGGATGTGGCGAGCGGCCCCGATGTCTCGCTGATCGACAAGGCCGCGTTGACAAATCGTCTGGTCACCGACGCGCGCCGTATCGTGGGCGCGGCGAAGGTCGCATCCATCACCTTCACACAGATGCAGTTCTCCACGCTGCATCCAAACACGACCACGGCCGACGCGTCGGCGTTCTCGCCCGCGACTCAACAACCCGCGGCGGCCGCAAAAACTCCGGCCCCATCGCCCGGTGATTCCAAAACGCCTTAGAGTAGCGGCCTATTGCGGGCCGTCGATGATGGTCAGCACGTCCTGCGCGTGATGCGCGAGGTCGGCGAGATCGGTCGGCATGTCCTCGCCGGATTTGCGCGCCCATTCGATCAGCCGGCGTGCAACACTGGCGAGTTGCGGTGCAGCTGCGATCATGCGCGCCTGTTGCTCGACCTTCATCGGATCGAGATCGTATTCGGCGCCTGGCACGCGCCAACCGCCCCATTCGGTCTCGGTCGTCATTACCACCGGATAGGTACCGGGGATCGGGTGACGTGCGCAGTCTTCCGTCGCCTGCCATTTGTTGCGCGCGCGCATCACGCGCCAGCGCTCGGCGCCGTTCACATTGTGCTCGGCGACGGGTTCTTCGGATTGCAGTTCGTCGGCGGTGAACTCGCGCCCCAGCCCGACATCGTAGTGGACGCGCAGCGGCTCATCGAGGCCTTTCGCCCAATGCGGCACGAGGTGTTCGATCAGGGCCCAGGTGCCGACCGGTTTTACGTAGACGCGCTGGCTCTTGTGGAATTGTGCCTTGGCCATTTTCCGATCCTGCTTACCTCGCGGAAGCGTAGACAGCGCCTATTAAGCGGGCGTTAAAATGCGGTCTTGGCCTTTAATCGTGGGCGTGTTTTATCGTCCGGAAATAACGATATTCGAGGGAACGCATGAACTTCGACTTCTCCGACGATCAGAAGCAGATCAAGGATCAGGCCCGCAAATTCCTGAGCGAAAAGTGCACGACCAAGACCGTGCGCAAGCTCTATGAGGGTTCGGGAACCTATGACGCGGCGCTGTGGAAACAGATCGCGGAGATGGGTTGGATGGGAACCGCGATCCCCGAAGAATTCGGCGGTTTGGGGCTCGGCTATCTGGAGCTTTGCGTCGTTGCGGAAGAATTGGGCCGCGCGCTGGCGCCGGTGCCGTTCTCGTCCACGGTCTATCTGTTCGTGGAATTCCTGCTTGCCTCTGGAACGGACGAACAGAAGAAACGCCTGCTGCCGAAGATTGCGTCGGGTGAATTGATCGGGCGCTTCGCGCGCGCCGAGGGCCCGGGTGCGGTCACGCCGAAGAATGTGCGCACGACGTTCAAAGGCGGCAAGTTGTCGGGAATGAAAGTCGCGGTGACAGACGGCCTGGATGCGCAGTATGCGGTCGTGCTCGCGCGCGGGTCCGACGACGCGGGTGAGCGCGGATTGCAGTTGGCGCTTGTCGATCTTTCGGGCAGCGGTGTGAAGAGAAAAGCAGTGACCTCGCTCGATCCCTCGCGTGGTATTGCGGAAATCACATTCGAGAATGCCAATGCCGAAGCGCTGGGCAAACTTGGCGAGGGTTGGTCGATCGCGAGCCGCGTGATGGACCGCGCTGCGATCCTGATCGCGTTCGAGCAGGTCGGCGGCTCCGATGTCTGTCTGGCGATGGCGAAGGACTACGCGATGACGCGCTATGCCTTCGGCCGTCCGATCGCCTCGTTCCAGGCGATCAAGCACAAGCTCGCCGACATGTACATCAACAATGAGCTCGCGCGTTCCAATGCCTATTACGGCGCCTGGGCGCTCTCCACGGGTGCGAGCGAACTGCCGCTCGCCGCTGCCGCCGCGCGCGTCTCCGCGACGCAGGCCTTCGACTATGCATCGAAGGAGAACACACAGACCCATGGCGGTATCGGCTTCACTTGGGAAGCGGATTGTCACTTCTACTACAAGCGCTCCAAGCAGCTGGGTCTGGCGCTAGGTCCCCAGCGCGCGTGGAAGGACAAACTCGTCACCGAACTGGAGCAGAGCAACGCCGCATGAGGTTCCTCTTCGACAAGCTACGTGAAGGGAAATACGACCGGCTGCGTGTCGAGCGCGGCGATGGGGTCGAGGAGATCGCCTGCCC
The DNA here is from genome assembly GCA_964498625.1 of uncultured Rhizobium sp. GTDB lineage: Bacteria > Pseudomonadota > Alphaproteobacteria > Micropepsales > Micropepsaceae > Rhizomicrobium. The sequence goes on along the minus strand of CAZCJI010000109.1, from coordinate 4,640 downwards.
GAAGATCGGCGGCATTCCGCACGACATGGTGCATTTCGCCGTCGAGAACGTGATGCAGGGCGACGGATTCCTGCGCCGCGTGGCGGACGGAGAGGCGCTGAGCTTCCGGATGGCGCCGAACGTGACTTCGGATCAGATGGAGCGCCTTGTTGAGGTGATGCAGGCCGACGCGATCAGCGGCTATCCCGACGCTGCCGATCTGATCGACATGTACCGCGTCACCTGCGACGCGCGAGACGTTGCGCCCTATCCGGTCACGGAAGCTGACATCGCCGCGCTGCGCGAGGAGATGGCGCGCTTGGGAAAACTTTGGGCGGCGACGCCCTCGGGCAGCACGCTCGCACTCGAATTCGAACATTAGAACAGCAGGGAGAACCGCCCATGGATTTCGAAGACAGCCCCGAAGAAGCCGCGTTTCGCGCCGAAGTGCGTACCTGGCTCGACGCCAATGCGAAGCCTCGTCTGCGCCGGGAAAGCGGCGATCCGATGGACGAACGCTACGACGCGGGTGCGATGCAGCGCGCGAAGGAATGGCAAAAGACCAAAGCGGAAAAAGGCTATGCACGCGTCACCTGGCCGAAGGGCATGGGCGGGATCGGCGGCACGCCGATGCAATCGATCATCTACAATCAGGAAGAAGCAAAATACGACGTGCCCGCGGGGGCGCCCTTCGCGATCGGCCTCGGCATGTGCATTCCCACGGTCATGGCCTATTGCGGCGACGAGACCAAGCAGCGCTATGTGAGACCCGCGGTCGAGGGCACGGAAGTCTGGTGTCAGCTGTTCTCAGAACCGGCGGGCGGCTCCGATGTCGCGGCGCTCAAGACCCGCGCGGTGAAGGATGGCGATACCTGGACGATCAACGGATCGAAGATCTGGACCACGGGTGCGCAATTCTCCGACTACGGCCTCCTGCTCACCCGCACCGATCCGAATGTGCCCAAGCACAAGGGTCTGACCATGTTCCATCTGTCGATGAAGGCGGCCGGAGTCGAAGTGCGGCCGATCAAACAGGCGAGCGGCGCATCGGGCTTCAACGAAATCTTCTTCACCGACGTGAAGATTCCGGATTCGCAGCGCGTCGGCGAAGTGGGGCAGGGCTGGCAGGTCGCGCTCACCACCTTGATGCACGAGCGTCTGGCGGTCGGCGGCGGACAGGGCGGTGGCTTGGATGTGCCACAGCTGATGCAGCTCGCGCGTTCGCTTGAGCTTGAAGACGGTCCTGCGATCAAGAATGCTGCCGTGCGCGAGAAGATCGCGGAGTGGTATGTGCGCTCCGCTGGCCTAAAATATACGACCCTGCGCACGATGACGGCGCTGTCGCGCGGCCAGCAGCCGGGACCGGAAGCCTCTATCGCCAAAATCGTCGTGGCGTCCAAGCTTCAGGACATCTCCGCGTTCGCCATGGAACTGGAAGGCGAGACCGGCGTGCTCACCGGCGATGAGGCCCCGATGCATGGCAGCTTCCAGGGCGGATGGCTTGGCGCACCGGGTCTGCGTATCGCGGGCGGCACCGACGAGATCCTGCGCAACATCATCGCGGAGCGCGTGCTGGGTCTTCCGGGCGATATCCGAGTCGACAAGGACGTCGCCTTCAACAAGGTGCCGACAGGACGTTAGATGGGGTCTTTGTCCGCGATCCGAACGGCATTATGGTTGAGATGAATTTCCAAAACAAAAAAAGACAGTTCAGGAGGATAACATGCTTGGCTACGTCACGGTTGGTACCAACGATTTCGAAAAAGCGAAGACCTACTTCGATACATTGTTCGCCGAGCTCGGCGGCAAGCGCACGTTCGCGAACGACCATATGCAGGGTTACGGCAACGGCGCCGGCGGCATGGTCATGATCTGTACGCCGAACGACGGCAAGACGGCGACATTCGGCAACGGCACCATGTTCGCGCTTGCGGCGCAATCGCGGGAAGTTGTGGACAAGGTCTACGCCAGGGCGATGTCATTGGGCTCCAAGGACGAGGGTGCGCCCGGCGAGCGCGGAAACGGATTCTATGGCGCCTATTTCCGCGATCTCGACGGCAACAAGTTTTGCGCCTTCAAGATGGGTTGAGCGCGATAGAGTCGCCCTGCATCAAGATCTGCGTGATTGCGCCTGCGACCGGGCTCTGTTCCGGTTGCGGGCGCACCCTTGAGGAGATCGCGCGCTGGGGTTCGATGAACGATGCTCAACGTGCAGAGATCATGCGGTCGCTGCCCGCCAGGCTGTCGGGCCAAACCGTCTCACCAACGCCGCGACCATGAAATAGAACGCGACGGCGACGACGCCGCACGCCGCTTCCACATAGAGCAGGCCGCTCGCGCCCCAGCGGTCGTGTCCCCAGCCGTCGATCATCGTCTGATAGATGATGGGCGCGTTGGAGATGCCGGCGAGGAGATTGTATTTCGTTGCTGCGGCACCTGCACCGATGGCTTCCAGCACCACGGCGCCAAAAGCCGCGTAGCAGAAACCCATCACGAACGCGTAGGCACTGGTGAAAATCACGAACATCAACTCGGTGCGCGGTGCCAACGCCATCAATGCCGCGACAATGGCGAGCGCGATACCGAACACGCAGTAGGCGAGCTTACGATCCATCCTGTCGCAGAGGATGCCGCCCGCGATGCAGCCAACCATCGAGACGACGCCGCCGAGCGCACCGTTGACGAGAGCGACTGCATCGGCGCTTGCGTGCCAGTCATTCGCCACCGCCGACCATAGGTTCTGCGCTGCGCCGACGCCGATGGGGATCAGCATGATGAAGAAGGCGAGAAAGCCCAGACGCGTTTTGACAACATCCCAACACTCGCGCCCGACATTGACGAGGCTGGCCAGATAACTCGCTGCGCGGTGTTCATGCTGCGGCTCTTTCAGCCAGAGCGTCGCGAGCGCTGACAGAATACAGACCGCGCCGAGCGCCGCTCCAGATACCCAGCCATACGAAACATGCTGCGCGAGCCAGAGACCGGCGCCGCCGCCCAGCCCGCTGCCGCCGAGATTGCCGGCCTGACTCCAGCCTCCCGCGCGGCCTTTTTCCTCCACCGTTGTCGCGTGCGCCATCAGACTGTCTGCGGCCATGCAGTTGAACGAAGATGTCAGGCTGAAGCCGACGCAGAGCGACTCGATCAAGACGAGATTGCCCGATGTCGGTGCGACCATCGCGGTCGCGATCATCAAGGCGCCTGTCACGATGGCGGAGAGCAGGAACCAGCTTTTGAGCGTCAAGGTGGTATCGACCAGCGGCGCCCAGAGCACTTTCCATGTCTGCGGTAGAAGACTGAATGCCACGAGTCCCGCGACCGCGGCGACGCTCACGCCGTTCTGCGCGAGCAGATAGGCAAGCGTGACGACGACATATCCGTTGGTGATGCCCAGCGGCAGAAACAGAATCAGAAACAGGACCGGGTGGGCTTTGCCTTCCGGCGTCACGTGTTCGGGCATCGGCAATCCCTTCGGCGGCGGCCTGACGCTAGCCCATGGAAGTCATGCCGAACATAAGCATTTCAAACGGTCAGCCGGCGTCTTCCAGCGGTTCATGGCCCAGGGGATAAGGCTCCAGTGCTTTTCCTGACAGCGCGCCGAGCCAGTCGAGGCCTTTGCGAAGTTCTACGTTCTTGCCGATGACGATGATTGAGGCAGCGTCAGTCGCCGCGGCCGCTTCGCCGATCCCGGCCAGAGTTGTGACAGCAACAGACTGTTTGTCGGATGTCGCATCGGCGACGAGCGCGGCAGGCTCGTTCGCGTCTCGGCCGGCGGCGATGAGCTTTTCGGCAATCTCGCTTGCGAAGCTGCGCGCCATGTAGAGCACGACCGTGGGCGAGCCATGCGCGACAGCGTGCCAGTCAAGATTGGGAAGCTTTCCATCCGCGCCGTGACCGGTGATGAACATCACCGCATGATTGGCGTCGCGGTGCGTCACCGGAATGCCCGCATAGGCCAGCCCGCCAATACCGGCTGTGACACCAGGCACGATGCGGAAGGGAATATTCGCGCACACGAGAGCCAATGCCTCCTCAGCTCCGCGGCCGAACACGAACGGATCGCCGCCTTTCAATCGCAGAACGCGCTTGCCTTTGCGCGCGAGCGCGACAAGCGTGCGCGAGATATCGCTCTGCTTGCAGGATTTCTTGCCGCCGCGCTTGCCGGCATAGACGATCTCTGTGCCCGGTCGCGCGAGTTTGAGGAGTGCCTCATTGATCAACGCGTCGTGCAGCACCACATCGGCGTTCTGAAGCGCATGGATGCCAAGCGCCGTGATCAATCCCGGGTCGCCGGGACCCGCGCCCGCAAGCCAAACACTCCCTCCCTCGAACGAAGGAAGGCCCAAAGCATCAAGCGGGTTTCGGTTCAGCGAAACGACGTTTTCGCCCATTTTACTCTCTCACATTGTGAATAAAACTATATCACACATAGTGAATGTAGGAAGTGCTATGCCTAATTAAAGAAATCCGGCAAATGACGGGACTTTTGGCGGTTCCAGCGGTTATAGAGGCACCGCGAACCGAGCCCTCCAGAGCCATGCCCGACCAAATCCGCAGCGACCTGAAGCCCAACACGTTCGAATACGAGATGCAGCCGCTCATCACCCAGAACGGCTTCCGCGAATACGACGCGCGCTGGCTGTTCGGCAAAGAGCTGAACCTGA
>CAZCJI010000108.1:0-8693 GCA_964498625.1 uncultured Rhizobium sp. | reverse complement strand
GTTCGCATCGCAGGCTTGCGGGAACGCTTCGGCAGCACTCGCATGGGGGTGGTTGGCGCTCATCTGAATGAGCTTGCAGGCCGCCTGGGGTCCGAGGAAGTGTGCGGCATAGAGTTCGCCGTCGCAGACATTGCGGCCGAGCGTGCCTTCCAAGGCCGTTTTGGTCTTATTGGCGTATTCCCCAGCCATCAGGGCCGCGATCTTTGGGTCCTTGCGCAGGGCAAGAATTGCCTGCCGGTCGGCGTCATTGGCGACCCGGAAATGCCCGTCGCCGTCCTTGGAGATGGCGCTGGCATAGCTGGAAAGCCCGTGCTTGGCCCCGGTTTCCTTGATCATGCCAAGCCAGGTCTGACCGGTGAACTGGAACAGACCGCAAGCGGACGAAGTGCCTGATTGCGCTTGCGGTTTCAGGCTGCTCTCGCGCATGGCAATGCCGAGCAGATAATGGAAATCCGAGCCCGTCGCGGCGCTGGCCTGCTTTAGGACGGAAATAATCTGCGCCTTGTCGGCGGTGGAATTTGCGGCTTCTGCCAGCATGGTTCCGGTTCTCCTGTCCTCTCAGGAGCAACCGTCATGCCAGATTTGGTTAAAACGTCTTTACGATTTCGCGCACCAAAGTCTCGATGGCGCCTGCTGCGTAAGGCTGCGGCGCACCAACGCCCCACACCGGTCCCGGCCAAGCGGCATCGCCGGGATTGCGCGCGACGATATGGATGTGGAGCTGCGGCACCAGATTGCCCAGCGCGCCGACATTGATCTTCGCGGATCGTGAGACGTGCTTCAGACGTTCGCTCGCGAGCGCAATCTCCGCGATCAGCATTTCACGATCTTCAGGACCCAGATCGAAAATCTCCGCGGCCGCCGCGCGACGTGGAACGAGGATCAGCCATGGATACCGCGCATCGTTCATCAGAAGCACGCGGCACAGCGTCCAGTCCGCGACGAACGCCGTGTCCGCCGCCAGTCGTGGATGAAGTTCAAAATCGGTCATGTCGGCTCGCGATGTGCACTGCAGCTTGGCATACTGACATGCAGGCGTTCCACGCCAAGGGGGCGGTTTGCGTATCGCGATCATCGGCTGCGGCGTTGCGGGGCAGGCGTCCGCGATTGCACTCGCACAGGCGGGACACGACATCAACATCTTCGAGCGGTTTGAGAGTGCGCGACCGCTAGGCGCGGGACTGTTGCTGCAGCCCTCCGGTCTCTCGGCATTGGAGCGGCTCGGCTTGCGCGCACAAGCGGAGCATTGGGGCGCACCCGTTTCCGAACTCGACGGCCGCATCGCCTCCGGCAAGCGCGTCCTCGATCTCGCTTACGCGAGGGGCGAACGCGGACTTGGAATCCATCGCGGGGCGCTGTTTCAGGTCTTGCACGATGCCCTCCTGACAAGCGGCGCGCGACTGCATCTGAACTTCGAAGTCGCGAGCATCGAGAATTTCGCGGCGCCCATTGTCGTCGCGCGGACTGGTCAACGCGAAGGCCCCTTCGATCTTCTCATCGATTGTGCCGGGTCACACGACGAATTGCAAAACGGGATGGGACTGCGCGTCCACGCGCCGGTCTATCCCTGGGGTGCGTTCTGGACCACCTGCCCCGACCGCGCCGGCGCGTTCGAGGGGAAGCTGCGCCAGATGTACGAACGCGCCCACATCATGATGGGTATTTTGCCGGTGGGCCGGGTTCCCGGCGGCATGAATCAGTTTCCGCTGGTCGCGTTCTTCTGGAGCCTGCTGCTCGAGGACGAGCACGCGCAGCGTGTCGCTGGACTGGATGCCTTGAAAGCGCGTGCGATCAAGGCGTGGCCTGAGGCAGAACCCATCATTCGCGAAATCTCGCGTTTCGAAGATTTGTCGCTCGCGACCTATCGTGACGTATCGTTGAGCGACTGGCGGCGCGGCCGCGTGCTCGTTATCGGCGATGCCGCACATGGCACCAGCCCGCAACTCGGGCAAGGCGCAAACCTCGCGCTGATCGATGCCGTCATGCTTGCGCACCATCTCGCGCGCGAACGCGACGTCGATGCGGCGTTACGGAATTTCCATCGCGCCCGCAGGCCCCACATCCGCTTTTACCGCTGGGCGTCGTGCATGCTGACGCCGGCGTTCCAATCGGACGGCAAGATCATTCCCTGGCTGCGCGACACGTTTCTGCCCTATGCCAATCTGCTGCCAGGCGGCCGGTATATGACACGCACGACGCTCTCGGGTGTGCGCAAATTCCCGTTCGGAAAATGGAAGCTGCCCGGCTAGCGATCCGCGAAGCGCCGTGGATCGAATGCTGCAAAATCCGCCGGCTTTTCCAATATGAGGTTGCACAGCATGTCCGCCATCGCCGGAGCAAACAGGATGCCGTTCCGGTACTGCCCCGAGGCAATAAACAGACCTTCGATTGTACTTGGCCCCAAAAGGGGCAAACCGTCCGATGAACCGGGACGCAACCCGGCCCAATGTTCCGCGATCTTCCACTCTTTGAGAGCGGGCATCAGCGTCAGCGCGCGTGAACTCAACCAGTCTTCCGCGGCAGCAGTGATGCTGGTATCGAAGCCCGCATCTTCCAGCGTCGCGCCAATGAGCAACCTGTCTCCGCGCGGCACCAGATAGACCTCATTGCCCCACACGACATGGCCTGGAAGCGACGACCCCTTCGGTGGGACAAGCGCGAGCATTTCGCCCTTCATCGGTGTGACAGCCGGGACAGCCGCATGCGGCAAACCCTGAATCAACCCGCTCCACGCGCCTGCGGCCAGCACGATGGCGTCGGCCTCGTAGAGATTTGTTGAAGTAAGCGCCGCTGCCGCGCGGCCTTCATGCACTTCAATTCTGACAACGGCCTCGTTGAGAACCAGCACTCCACCGGCCCGCACGAATGCGCGCGCGAGTGCTTGCCCAAGCGCGCGCGTATCGACAACAGCTTCTCGCGACGCCAGCAAGGCGCCGGCAACATCGCGCGTGAGCATCGGCTCAAGCGCACGCACGTCTTCGGCGCTCAATGCTCTGAGATCAGAATTGGCCTTTGCGCGCGACACGAAGTCGTCGGCCTGCGCCGCCGTCAGCGCGATCAGCAATGAACCACTTTGCGCATAACCGACCGCGACGCCGGAAGCATCCTCGATCTCGCGCGCGAAATCCGGCCAAAGACTCAGCGCGCGATAGGCAAGCGCAGCCTCCGGCGTTTGCGCATCGCCGAGTTCGGCCGTTGCTGCGAGCATGCCGGCAGCAGCCCAGGTCGCACCGCGCGCCGCCTGCGCGCGCTCGAGGACCGTCACCTCAATGCCGGATTGGCGTAGTCGCCAACCGATGGAAAGACCTGCCACGCCGGCACCGATGACGACAACTTTCACGCAGAGCCTCGTGTCAACGCCAAGGCGATGCGCGCTCCGGCAGCAGAAAAACAGAAGATACCCAGCACATAAGCGATCAAACCGAACCAAAGCGGAAACACGCAAGCGATCGCAAATGCGCTCAGACAGATCGCGCGATCCCACCGGTCGAGTCCCCGGTTCGAAACCGCAAAAAGCGATGCGGCACCCGCGGCAATCAGTGCGAACATCACAAAACAGGACGCGACAGCACGGCTTGGATCGCCCAGCGCAAACCCAAACGGCACACCCGCTAACACGATGAGATCGAATGTCCCCGAAAGAGATTTGCTGCGTTCGCCTGCGCCACTGCGCCCGATGGAGGCGAGCGCGAAACCAAAAAGCAGAACCGGAAGTGCAATCGAGCTATGCCCAGTCGCAATCAACGGCATCGCCGCAAGCCCGAGAACAAAGCCCATCGCGATCAACACGTTCCCGGCGATGCCGAACGCAGCGATGCGCCCAACCACGCGCGCGCGCGCATCTTTAGTCCAGGACATGAAGGCCAGCATGGTTGAAGCGCTTAGGCGGAGCGCTTGCCCGCGTCAATCGTTTGCAGCACCCTGCCAAAGGAAAATCCGGACCCCGACAACGCTTTGGATTTGTTTGGCTTTGGCCGATTTTCCGTCGCACAAGGTTGTCAAACCGTCCTGTCTCGCTAAGGTGCGGCTCGGGAACGAGGTGAGGCGGACCATGCGGCATCTGACAGGCCTTTTGTGCGGTGCCGCAGCCCTTTTGTGGGCCGGGACCGCTCCGGCCGAAACCAGCCCCTGGTCGGCGACTTTGTACGTCGGGCCTTCATCGACAGCCTTCGTCACGCAAATCCTGGACGGAAGATTCGATGTGAACGGGGGCATGGTCGGGCTCGCGGTCGATCGCGGCCTTTTCCGGCTGGGATCGGGTATCTCCCTCGCGGCCGAGATGCAGGTCACGGATTTCTTCGGCAAATATGCCTATCAGACGGGCGCCTTCGGCCTCGGGTTTCGCTTCGATGAGTTTCCCTGGAGCGATTCCTTTCCGATGAGCTTCGCGGTTTATACCGGACCGTCCTATGCGCCGAATGCGCCGCTCATTCTGGACCCCGAGCCGCATCAAGATCCCAAATTCCTGAACTTTGTGAGCGTGGAATTCGCGTTTAACATGAACCCGGACTGGGACGCGGCGCTGCGCATCTATCACCGTTCCGGCGCCTGGGGCACGTACAGCAACACTGCCGATGTCGGCAGCATGATTGGAATCGGTCTGCGACGCAGGTTCTGACCGTGGCTGTTGTCGACGCCGCCTATGCCCCCCGGCGCGCCGACGCTCTGCGACAGGATCTAAATGATGCGCTGGAGCCGGGAGAAAAACTTCTATGGTCCGGATTTCCGCGGCAGGGTCTGACGCTGCGGCCCGAGGATGCATTTCTGATCCCGTTCAGCCTGCTTTGGGGCGGTTTCGCGATTTTCTGGGAGTATGCGGTCGTCACCGGCGAGCCCGACATGCCGGACCGGTTCGACCTGTGGGACAGGTTGTTTGTGCTTTGGGGAATCCCCTTCGTCCTGTTCGGACTCTACTTCATCCTTGGCCGCTTTTTTGCCGACGCCGCGCGCCGCGCCCGCACGATTTACGCCATCACGGATCGCCGTGCGATCCTTTTGAGCGAATTTTTGGGTCACAATGTTCGCACCATGACCCTCTCAGGCTTGACCGAGATCAATCTCTCAAAAAAAGCGAATGGCGTTGGAACAATTACCCTCGGTCCTGCGAACTATGGATACGGCGCGCGCAGTTGGCCCAGCACAATCCGCAACACGGCTCCTGCTTTTGAAAGCCTTGTGCGCGCCCAGAACGTTCTGAAAATCATCCGGGATGCCCAGATGGCAGCCCGTACCTAAAGGAGAATTTAGATGGAAAAGGCCACGTTCGGAGCAGGCTGCTTCTGGGGTGTCGAACATTTCTTCGCCGAAGTGCCCGGCGTGATCGACGCCGTGTCGGGCTATGAAGGCGGACACGCGGACAACCCAAGCTACCGGCAGGTTTGCACCGGCACGACCAACCACGCCGAGGTCGTCGAGGTGACGTTCGATCCCGCTAAGGTCAGCTACGGCAAACTCGTCGAGTTGTTCTTCAAGATGCACGACCCAACGCAGATGAACCGTCAGGGCCCAGATGTCGGCACGCAGTATCGCTCGGCGATCTTCGTGCATTCGCCGGAGCAGGAGCGCGTCGCGCGCGAAGAACTGGACAAGGCGAAGGCGTTAGGCCGTTACGCACGACCCATCGTCACCGTGATCGAGCCGGCGCAGACCTTCTGGAAGGCTGAGGATTATCATCAGGATTACTTCGAGAAGAACCACGGGCACTCTTGCCACGTGACCTACAAGGAGCTTGAGCACCAATGACGGTATCGAGGGGCATCATCGCGGGGGCGGCAATCATTATGGCGACGACGATCACGGCAAACGTATCTTACGGTCAGTTGAGCCGCGGCGATCGCTATTCCGGCGCGCCGTGGGCGACACGTTCGCCCGTGCTCGCGCAGCACGGCATGGTCGCGAGCGAACAGCCGCTGGCGTCGGAAGCTGCAGTCGAGGTGTTGAAGAAGGGCGGCAGCGCGGTGGATGCCGCGATTGCCGCCAATGCGATGATGGGATTGATGCAGCCGGTGCTGAACGGCATCGGCGGCGACCTCTTCGCCATCGTCTACGATCCCAAGACGAAGAAGCTCTATGGCTATAACGGCTCGGGCCGCGCAGCACAGGGCCGCGATCTGGCCGCAATGAAGGCGAAGGTCGAAGCCGCCTACAAGAAGGCCGGCATGGAGCCGAAGGCGCATATCCCGCCTGTCGGCTCGCTGCCGATCACCGTACCCGGTGCGGTGGATGCGTGGTTCGCGCTGCACGAAAAGTTCGGCAAGCTGCCGATAAAGGAGGTGCTCGCGCCAGCGATCCATTACGCGACCGATGGCTGGCCGGTGACGCAGCTCATCAGCGTTTACTGGAAGGGCAGTATGGCGAACTTCGAGAGAAACAAGGGCCTTATCGAAGAACTCGACAACGCGCGCCATACCTACATGCCCGATGGCCACGCCCCCGCGCAGGGTGAAATCTTCAAGAACCCCGATCTCGCGCGCACCTATGAGATGCTCGCGAAGGACGGACGCGACGCCTATTACAAAGGCCCGATCGCGCACACGATCGACGCGTATTTCAAGCGCATCGGCGGCGATTTGCGCTATGAGGACTTCGCTGCGCATCACGGCGAATGGGTCGAGCCGCTGACGGTCAATTATCGCGGCTACGATGTGTACGAATTGCCGCCTAACGGTCAGGGCGCGGCGGCGCTGCAGATGCTGCAGATCCTCAAGGGCTACGATCTGAAGACGATGGGCGCCGGTTCCGCCGATACGCTGACCGCGATGCTGGAGGCCAAGCGTCTCGCCTATGAAGACCTCGCGAAGTGGTACGCCGATCCCGTGTTCGTGCATGTGCCGATGAAAGGCTTGCTTTCTGACGCCTATGCTGACGAGCGCCGCAAGCTGATCGATCTCAAACACGCCAACCCGAATATCGGCCCCGGCGAGCCGAAGCTGCATGACGGCGACACGATTTATCTCACCGCCGCCGACAAGGACGGCATGATGGTCTCACTGATCCAGTCGAACTATCGCGGCATGGGATCGGGACTTGTGGCCGATGGTCTCGGCTTCATGTTCCAGGATCGCGGCGAGCTCTATTCACTACGAGACGGCGATGCGAATGTCTATGCGCCCGGCAAGCGTCCGTTCCAGACGATCATTCCTGGGTTCGTGATGAAGGACGGACAACCCTTCCTGTCATTCGGACTGATGGGCGGAGACATGCAACCGCAGGGCCATGTGCAGGTGCTGACCAACATCATCGATTTCGGCATGAATGTGCAGGAAGCCGACGACGCCGCGCGCTGGCGTCATTTCGGCGGCGCAGAGCCGACGGGCGAACCTTCCACCGGAATCGGGACGGTCGAGATGGAGTCGGGCTTCGATCCCGCGGTGAAGGAAGAGCTCGCACGGCGCGGTTACAAGATCGTGCCCGGCACGGGAGGCTTCGGCGGTTACCAGGCGATCATGCGCGCGCCCAACGGCGTCTATTGGGGTGCCAGTGAAATGCGCAAGGATGGCGAAGTGATCGGGTATTAAGCCGAGCCAAACACCCGCTTGAAGATCGTATCGACGTGTTTGAAGTGATAGTCGAGGTCGAACAGGGCTTCGAGTTCTTTGGCGCTTAGCGCTTTCGTCACTTCGGGATCTGCCTTGAGCAGATCGAGCAGCGCGCCCTCGCCGTTCCAGGTGCGCATCGCGTTCTTCTGCACCAGACGATAGGAATCCTCGCGGCTCACGCCCTTTTGCGTCAGCGCCAGAAGCACGCGCTGGCTGTGAACGAGGCCCTGCGTGCGATCGAGATTTTCCATCATGCGCTTTGGGTACACGACCAGCTTCTCGACCACGCCGGCCATACGCATGAGCGCAAAGTCCAAAGTGATCGTCGCATCGGGGCCGATATAGCGCTCGACCGAGGAATGCGAGATGTCGCGCTCATGCCAGAGCGCCACGTTCTCCATCGCCGGGATCGCATAAGACCGCACCATACGCGCGAGACCGGTGACGTTCTCCGTCAGAACCGGGTTGCGCTTGTGCGGCATGGCCGACGAACCTTTCTGGCCGGGCGAGAAATATTCCTCGGCTTCGAGAACTTCCGTGCGCTGCAGATGGCGGATTTCGGTCGCGAGGCGCTCCAGCGAACTTGCAACCACGCCAAGCGCCGCAAAAAACGCGGCGTGGCGGTCGCGCGGGATCACCTGTGTCGAGACCGGCTCGACCGCGAGACCCATCTTCTTCGCGACATGCTCTTCAACGCTGGGATGGATGTTCGCAAATGTCCCAATAGCGCCAGAGATCGCGCAGGTCCCGATCTCGTCGCGCGCCGTCACCAGCCGCGCGCGCGCACGCACGAACTCGGCATAGTAACCGGCGAGCTTCACGCCGAAGGTCGTCGGCTCCGCGTGAATACCGTGGCTGCGGCCGATAGTCGGCGTCAGTCTGTATTCGAGGGCGCGTTTCTTGATCGCCGCCAGCAACGCATCGACATCGGCGATGAGGATATCGGCGGCGCGTTTCATCTGCACCGAAAGACACGTATCGAGCACATCCGATGACGTCATTCCCTGATGCACAAAGCGCGCTTCCGGCCCGATGAACTCGCCAAGATGCGTCAAGAACGCGATGACGTCGTGCTTGACCTCGCGCTCGATAGCGTCGATCGCATCGACATCGAATTTCTCGGCACTCCCTTTTTCCCAGATGATGCGCGCGGAT
>CAZCJI010000107.1:0-8743 GCA_964498625.1 uncultured Rhizobium sp. | reverse complement strand
AGCTCGCCAATATTGCCGCCGTCGAACCGGACGTGATCGCCACCGCCAATATCGGCTGCCTGCATCATCTCTCCGGCCCCGACGCGCCGCCCATCGCACACATTGCGGAACTGATCGACTGGGCGGAAGGCGGTGCGACTCCTGTGTTTCTGGAAAAAGCCGCAAAGGGCCGCTAGAACGAAGTCATGCGTTTTGTGCCCGTCCTGCTTCTGTCGTTTGCCTGCGCTGCATCCGCCGCGCCGATGAAGCCGCCGGTCGCACACACAGCGCCGAAGCCGCCAATCGACGTTCTGTTTGCACAACTGGCCAAGGCCGGATCGGCGGAAGAAGCGAAGCCCATCGAGGAGCAGATCTTCGCCTATTTCGAACAATCGGGAAGCCCGAGCGTCGATCTCTTGATGGCGCGCGGCGCCGCTGCGCTGGCCGATGGCGACAGCGACACGGCGAAGAAGCTTTTCTCATCCGTCACCAGCATCGCGCCCAACTTTCCTGAAGGTTGGCACGAGCGCGCGCAGCTTCAGCAACAGGACGGCGACGACGAAGCCGCGATGCTGTCGCTGCAGAAAGTCGTGACGCTCAACCCGCGCCAGTTCGAAGCCATGAGCGAGCTCGGCGATCTGCTGGAAGAATATGGGAACAAGCCCGGCGCGCTGAAACTATACCAGCGCGCATTGGCGCTCGATCCGCAGCTCGACGGCGCCGCGAAACACCTGCGCGCGCTCGAAAAGGATGTCGAAGGTCAGGGTATTTAACTTATTTTGGTTCGCCCACGAACGCGACGCGCAGCAGGTTGGTCGCGCCGGGTGTGCCTAGTGGAACGCCCGCGGTGATGACCACGCGTTCGCCCGGCTGTGCGAAGCCTTCCTGAAACGCAATACGGGTCGCACGATCGACCATGTCGTCGAAATCGTGCGCGTCGTCGGTGAGAACGCTGTGCAGTCCCCAGACCAGCGCCATTCTCCGGGTTGTCGCAATGCTGGGCGACAGCATGATGATCGGCGCCTCCGAACGTTCGCGCGCGGCGCGCAGTGCGGTCGACCCCGACATTGTCCAGCAGATGATGGCGCGCGCGTGGATCGTCTGCGTCACCTCATGCACCGCGGCCATGATGGCGTCGGCGGTGGTTGCCTCGGGCGGGGTGCGCTGCGCATCGATGATGGACTGGTAGCTCGGATCGGATTCCGCCGCGATGGCGATCCGGTCCATCATCGCCACCGCTTCGACCGGATGCTCGCCCGACGCGGTTTCGGCGGACAGCATTACGGCATCGGCGCCGTCGAACACCGCGGTCGCGACGTCGGAAACCTCCGCGCGCGTGGGAGAAGAGGACCCGATCATCGACTCCAGCATCTGCGTGGCGACAACGACGGGCTTTCCCGCCTTGCGCGCCAGGCGCGTGATGTATTTCTGCTTTCCCGGAACCGCTTCCAGCGGCAGTTCGACGCCGAGATCGCCGCGCGCGACCATGATGGCGTCGGCCAGTTCCAGGATTTCCGGCAGGGCGTCCAGCGCCTTCGGCTTTTCGATCTTGGCGAGCACCCCGGCGCGGCCGGCAACGATCTTCTTCAACTCCGCCACGTCCTCAGGACGTTGCACGAAGGACAACGCAATCCAGTCGACGCCGAGATTGAGCGCGGCATCAAGATCGCTGCGATCCTTCTGCGTCATCGCGGGAACCGGCAGCAGCGTATCGGGCAGGTTCACGCCCTTGCGGTCCTTGATCTCGCCACCGACTTCCACGAACGCTTCGGCGGAGTCTTCCTTCACGCCGAACAGACGCAGACGCACTCTGCCGTCATCGATCAGTAGCGCATGCTTCTGTTTCATCGCCTGGAAGACCTCGGCATGCGGGATCGGGATATCCGTGTCGTTGTCGGATTCGACCTTGCGCACCAGCCGCACGCGGTCGCCCTCTTTCAGCGTCCGCCGGCCGCCGGGAATCGTGCCGAGCCGGATCTTCGGCCCCTGGAGGTCGATCAGTACGCCGATGGGACGGCCCATTTCTTCTTCAAGCGCCCGCACGTCGCCGCGCAACTGCGCCAGCGCGGCATGCGAGGTGTGGCTCATGTTGATGCGGAAGACATCCACGCCGGCTTCGAACAGCGCGCGGATTTTTTCCGGCGTCGAAGAAGATGGCCCGAGGGTTGCGAGAATTTTCGTTTTGCGGCGGCGTCTCATTGCAGGGGCACGACCTTGTTGAGATTGTCCTCGGTATCGACCTGGAAGAATCGCTTGAGATCATAACCGCGCTTCGCACAATCGGCGCGTCCGGGAATGGAGAATTTCGCCGCCGGCGCGGTGCAGAAACCTGTTTTGCCGTCCCACACGCCGGATGCCGTGTCGGTGCCGTAGAGATAGTAGTAGCGCGCGTCGAGCGGCGTCTTGATGACGGTGGTGCAGTTCTTGGGCGCGATGGTCCACCAGCCCTCGCTCGACCAGGCCTTGCCGTCGAAGCGGCCCAGCGCCACCTTGGCCGGAAACCTGCCTTTGTTGCACACACTGAGGCTCGCCTGCGCGGGGCCCGCGACGGCGAAAGCGGCGAGAATAAAGAAAACGACGCGCATGGTTTCGGTGTCGCCCGGCGGATTGGTTCAGTCAACGCTTGCGCGCACGCCTATGGCGACCAATTATCGCTTTTCCATGACCGATACGCCGTTTGAATTTGTTCCGGGTCAGGGCTGCGCCGGCCTGCTGTTCATTTGCGACCACGCGTCGAACGCGTTGCCCGAGGCCTTTGGCGATCTGGGACTCGATCCGGCGCTGTTCGGAACGCACATCGCCTCCGATATCGGCGCGGCCGAGGTCACTCGAACGCTGGCTGCTCGCTTTGGCGCCCCGGCTGTCCTTGCGCGCTGGTCGCGGCTGCTGATCGATCTCAATCGCGGCGAGGACGATCCGACCCTGGTGATGAAGCTCTCGGATGGCAGCATCATCCCCGGCAATCGCACCGCAGACGCCGGCGAAATCGCATCGCGGATCGCGCAGTTTCACGCTCCTTATCATGCGCGCATCGCGGCCGAACTGACGAAAGCCGGCCCGGTTCCGGTCGTGATCTCGATGCACAGTTTCACACCAGCATGGAAAGGCCGTGCGCGGCCGTGGCAGGTCGGCGTGCTGTGGGATCGCGACGTGCGGCTTGCACGACCGTTAATGGCGCGGCTCACGGAAGCCGGCTTTGCCGTCGGCGACAACGAGCCTTATTCCGGCGAACTCGAAAACGACTGTCTCTATCGTCACGGCACGATGAACGGTTTGCCGCATGTGCTGATCGAAATCCGGCAGGATCTCATTGCGGATGACGCATCGGCCCGCGCGTTCGCAGAACGTCTGGCCCCGATCATTGCCTCTGCGCTCGCCGATATGGGCACGCCGACAATTCAATTCACCCGGCCGCTTGTCACACAGGGAAACCTTGCCATGGACGAACGCACACGCACCGAACTGGAGGCTGCGGCGTTCCGCCGCCTTGTCGCGCATCTGCGTACCCGCACCGATGTTCAGAACATCGATCTGATGAATCTGTCCGGCTTCTGCCGCAACTGTCTGGGCGACTGGTATCGCGAGGCGGCGGCCGAGAAGGGCATCGCGCTGGGGAAGGACGAGGCGCGCGAGATCGTCTACGGCATGCCGCCGGCGGAGTGGAAAAAGAAATATCAGACCGAAGCGACGCCGGAACAACAGGCCGCTTTCGCCGCCAGCCAAAAGATTCACAGCTAGAGGCGGTTATTAGCGTTGCGCTGTCTCTGGCACTTCCCTATTTGTCATGGCCCGCGAATGCGGGCCACCCAGGTGATCAAGAGTCATATGCCCGCGTAGACACGCGGGTGATGGGTGGTCCGGACAAGCCGGGCCATGACAGTTATTTTTCGGGAGTCATAGTGTGGCCAAATCGGGCTTTGCCAAAGAACATCTGCGCTCCTTCATCGAACGCGTCGAGCGGCTGGAAGAGGAACGCTCCGCGCTGACGGCGGATATCCGCGAAGTCTACTCCGAGGCGAAGGGGCAGGGTTTCGATACCAAGATCATGCGCCAGGTCGTGCGCATGCGAAAACTCGATAAGGCGGATTTGCAGGAGCAGGAAGCGATGCTCGATCTGTATCTCAGCGCGCTCGGGATGCGCAGCTAACCAGCTAGCCTGCTTTGCGGGTCTGCTCGTCCGTGAATCCGGTTTCGCTTTCGCCGTCCGACGGTTCGAGACCCAATTCCTTGAGCTTGCGATAAAGCGTCGAACGGCCGATGCCGAGCCTGCGCGCAACTTCGGACATATGCCCGTCATAGCGCGAGATCGCGAGCCGGATCATTTCGGCTTCGATATCCTCGAGCTTGCGCATGTGTCCCGTGCCATTGACCGTGAGCAAAGCATAAGGCGATCCGGTCGGGTTCGAGGCCGCGCGTGGCGATGCAGACGAACCGCCATACATCGCCGCGTCGGGAACGACACGGCGCGAACGCGCCTCGACGCCCATCGCGGCGGCGATCTGCGGAAAGTCGCAGACGTCGAGCTGCGAGCCGTCGCAAAGGACGACCGCGCGGAAAATCGTGTTCTCAAGCTGGCGCACATTGCCCGGCCACGCGAAGCGTTCGAGCAGGTCGGATGCTTCCGGCATCAGACCGGCAACGGCTTTGTGCTCTTCGGCGGCGAAACGCTCGATGAAATGACGCGCCAGTGGCGGAATGTCCTCGTGACGGTCGCGCAGCGGCGGGATCACGATCGGGAAGACGTTCAGGCGATAGTAAAGGTCTTCGCGGAAAAGATTTTCGCGCGTCAGTTCGGCGAGATCGCGGTTGGTGGCGGAGATGATGCGCACATCCACCTTGACCGGCCGCTTGGAGCCGACGGGATCGACTTCGCCTTCCTGCAGCGCGCGCAGCAGCTTTACCTGCATGTCGAGGCGCAGTTCGCCGATCTCGTCGAGAAAAAGCGTGCCGCCATCGGCTTCCTGGAACTTGCCGAGATGCTTGTCGGTCGCGCCGGTGAACGAACCCTTCTCGTGGCCGAAGAGGATCGACTCGATCAGGTTTTCCGGGATCGCGCCGCAGTTCACGGTCACGAACGGCTTGCCGGAGCGATCGGACGAGCCCTGGATCGCGCGCGCGATCAGTTCCTTGCCGACGCCGCTTTCGCCTTCGATCAGAATGGGAATGTTGGATTGCGCCGCGCGCTCTCCAAGACGGAAGACCTGACGCATCGCGCCGGACTTGGCGACAAGATCCTCGAAGGTGAGACGATTGTCGGTTTTCTTCTTCAGGCGCGTGACTTCGTGCGACAGCGTGCCGATCTTGAGTTGGTTGCGGATCGAGACGGTGATGCGTTCCGGGCTTGCGGGCTTGACCAGGAAATCGCTGGCGCCGGCGCGCATCGCCTCGACGGCGGAATCGATTCCGCCCTTCGCGGTCAGCACGATCACCGGCAGATCGGGATGGCTGACGCGCAATTTCGCGAGCACCTGCAATCCGTCCATGTCTGGCATGACGAGATCGAGCAACATGAGCACGATCTGATCGCCGCGCGGTCCGCCTACGAGATCGAGCGCGGGCTGGCCGCCTGGCGCGGTGACGGCCGACATGCCCGAGCGCGTGATCGCCGTTTCCAGCAGACGGCGCTGCACGGGATCGTCATCGACAATAAGAACCGTCTGCGCCATCGCGTGCCTCGGGCGTTGAGGCGCGCAGTTTCGGCTGTCAGAAGTAAAGGCAGATTTAAACTTTGTCCTCGTTCGGGACGTTGCGGTGGATAAGAGAGTTCGCCATGGTGAACAGGTGGTAAAGGCGCGCCGTTCGTGAGCGACAAATCGATTGGCTATTGGGAATATTTCGCCAGGGAGGTGCGGCTTTCCGGTGAAGCGCCGCTCTATGTACGATTAAGCGAGGGCGTTGGAGCCACACCATGGCTTCAGGAAATGGCGTCGCAGGTCCGCACCGGCCAACCGCCGGCCAACGTCCTGTTCGCGTCAGTGCACTTTCTGCTTCTGCGCGGCACCGAGCATCCGCTGCGGCGGCATTATGCAAACCTGAACGGCGGCAGGAGGCTCGAGGGCGAAGACCCGTTTCCGTTGTTCGCGGATTTCTGCGAGACGCATCGCGATCAATTGATGCCGCTGATCCGTTCGCGGGTGACGAACACCAATGAGGTGGGCCGCTCGGGTACCTTGAACGCGGGCTTCCGCGAAGTCGCGCGCGTGGCGGGCGAACCGCTGCATCTGATCGAGATCGGTCCGAGTGCGGGTCTCAACATGATCTGGGATCGCTATCGCGTCCGCTATCGGCGCGGCACGGAGGAATTCCTGACCGATTTGCCGGATGCGAAATTGACATTGGATGTCGAATTGCGTGGCGAGCGCACACCACCGGTGGGGCCCGCGCCGCGCGTGGCGAGCCGCGTTGGTCTGGAGATGAATCCTGTCGATCTCACCAATGCCGACGACCGTGACTGGCTGCGTGCGCTGGTGTGGCCCGATCAGGTCGCGCGGTTCGCGCGGCTGGATGCCGCTCTCGAAATCTACAAGGACGCGCCGCCGAAGATCATTCCCGGCAATGCGCTGGACCTTCTTCCCGACGCGCTGGCGCGCGTGGCGGCGAACGAAGCGGTCTGCGTCTACCACACGTACGTCACTTATCAGTTCCTGCCGAAGATGCGCCACGCGCTTTACGATCTCCTCACGGTGGCGGGGCTGCGGCGTCCGGTGTGGTGCCTGTCGAACGAGGGCCAGAGCAACAACGAAAACTATCTGACGCTCTGGCGTTACCACGACGGCACGAAGGAGGAGCGCATGCTCGCACGCACCCATCCCCACGGCACCTGGATTGAATGGCTCGCAAACTGATGACCAAGAACCTGTTTATGCAGCGACGAATGATTGGAGCTATCGCGGTTACGGGCTTGTTGGTCGTTGCGACGGGCAGCGTGTCCGAATTGGTGCGGGCAAGAATGCGCGCCAGTTGCGATCTCAAGTCGCTGGACGATTTGCGCCAAGCAGCGTGGGAACGCGCCAATATGGAAGCGAAACGCGATGCGAATGCTGTCGTGGCGACGGTTTCCCCCGAGCCTGTTCAACAAGGTTTTGTAGTCGGCGACGATTGGGAACGTGCCCATTTCACTTTTGCAGCCCGCAATGCCCGCGACCGATACATCTATGCTTCGGTCTCGCATTGGTGCCAAACTCACATATCTTGGGGCAATGATGTGGTGCCTCATATCTGAGTTTCGCTGACAGTGAAGCAGTTGCCATGACTGACGATGACGACCTGCCGCCCGTTCCGCCCGTCCAGGGCGCAGAGCCGGAGATGTTCACGGTCACGGAAAACCAGGGACCGCTCACGCCGCTCGCCGGTTCGCCGCCGCCGGCGCCCAAATGGTTCAAGGACCAGATCGCACAGGAACCCGAGCACAACTACATCACAGTCGATGGTGCACGGATCCATTATCAGCGCTGGGGCGACCGTGCGCGGCCGGGACTGCTTCTGGTGCACGGCAACGCGGCGCACGCCCATTGGTGGGACTTCATCGCGCCATTGCTGGCGCGCGACTACAACGTCGCGGCGCTCGATCTTTCCGGCATGGGCGACAGCGACTGGCGTAAGGACTTCTATTCGATGGAGCGCTTCGCGCGCGAGGAGATCGGGGTCTGCGAAGATGCCGGGATGTTCGTGCCGACGGAACTTCCGATCATCGTCGCGCACAGCTTCGGCGGTTTCGTCACGATCCTGACCGGCGCGCTTTATGGCGAGAGGCTGGCGGGAACCGTGATCGTCGACTCGCCGGTCAACCCGCCGGAGCGCGAAGGTAGCGGCCCATCCCAGCGCGTGATCAAGCCGCATCACATTTATCCGACGCTGGCCGCCGCGCTTGCCCGGTTCCGCTTGATGCCGCCGCAGACGGCCGAGAACCTCTACCTCGTGGACTGGGTGGCGCGGCATTCGCTGAAGGAGGTCGAGGGCGGCTTCACCTGGAAGTTCGATCCTGCGATCTGGCAGCACTTCTCCATCGGCGACACGGCGGCGCGCCTTCGCGAGACGAAATGCCGGATCGGCATTTTCCGCGGCGAGCACTCGATCCTGCTGCCGCCGGATATCGGCGAGTACATGTTCAATCTGCTCGGCCGCTCCGCGCCGGTGGTCGAGATCCCACAGGCCCAGCATCACATCATGCTGGACCAGCCTCTGGCGTTCGTTGCGGCGCTCCGGGCGCTTCTCGCCGACTGGAACCACTCGGTTTCGACAAGGCGGGCTTAGAGGATGCGGCAGTTGCCCCACAACCCGCGTTTGCTATAGTCCCGGCCGCTTCGAAATACGCGGGGAATCAATGGCGGACGACCACTACGAATCGGGACATATGGACATCTCCCAGCACAAGAAAACCTGGTCGGGCTTCGTCAAGTTCACCGAGATTTCGATTGTGGGCATCGGCATCGTCATGTTCCTCCTGATGCTGTTCCGCACCCACAACTAAGCCGCCTTTCGCCCGAGGGGCGCCCATGAAGCTTGCAGTCCTGAAAGAGCGCCGCGATGGCGAAACGCGCGTTGCCGCGACCGCGGAGACGGTGAAGAAGCTCAAGGGTCTCGGTCTCGACGTGGTCGTGGAGACCGGTGCGGGCGCCGGTGCGCGTGTGCGCGATGCCGACTACACCGCCGGCGGCGCGATGATCGCGCCAGACGCGGCATCGGCGCTGAAAGATGCCGACATCGTCCTGAAAGTGCGCGGCCCGGAGGCGAACGAGATCGCCGGGATGAAGAAGGGGGCGGT
>CAZCJI010000106.1:0-8837 GCA_964498625.1 uncultured Rhizobium sp. | reverse complement strand
CTTGCGGCCCATATCGACAATTGGCGCTGGGCCGGTGTGCCGTTCTATCTGCGCACCGGAAAACGCATGGCGGAGCGTTCGACGCTCATCGTCGTGCAGTTCAAGCCCGTGCCGCATTCGATCTTCTCCCGCCGCGGGCTGGTGGCGAACCGGCTCACGATCCGCCTGCAGCCGGAGGAAGAAATCTCGCTGTCGCTGATGAACAAGACCCCGAGCCTCGATCACGGCGGGATGGAGTTGAAGCCGCTGTCGCTCGATCTCAATCTCATCGATGCGTACAAGAACGCGAGACGCCGCATCGCCTACGAACGGCTTTTGATGGATGCGCTCGCGGGCAATCAGACTCTGTTCGTGCGGCGCGACGAGACCGAAGCGGCGTGGGCGTGGATCGACGCCATCGCCGATGGCTGGAAGGCGCGGGACATAAAGCCGTTGGCCTATGCCGCCGGCACCTCCGGCCCGTCGGCGCAATACGCGCTGACGGAGCGGCATGGCGACAGCTGGGTGGATTAGGTCCGGTTCGGGAACACCATCACCGGCTGTTCGCGGAACATCTGCGGATAGAACCGTTTGAACGCCCCCACCTTTGGCAGGTCGTTGTAGGCGATGTAGGGCTGATCCGGATTATGGATGAGGTAGTCCTGGTGATAGTCCTCGGCCTGATAGAACGCGCCGAACGGCGTGACTTCGGTCACGATGTTCGATGAGAACGCGTGCGCCTTATTCAGCTGCGCGATATACGCCTCGGCCACGCGCTTCTGATCGGCATTGGTGGTGAAGATCGCGGAGCGGTACTGCGTGCCGTGATCGGGGCCCTGATAGTTCAGCTCCGTCGGGTCCATCACAGAGAAATAGACGCGCAGGATTTCGCCGAACGTCACCTGTTTCGGGTCGTAGGTGATGCGGATGGATTCCGCGTTTCCGGTGGTTCCGCTCGACACTTCTTCGTAACCGCCGGCCGGTTTCGCGCCGCCGGAATAGCCCGACACCACGGCGCTCACGCCCTTGAGATGCTGGAACACACCCTGCATCCCCCAGAAGCAGCCGCCGGCGAGCACCGCGTTCTCGGTCTTCAGGGTCGACGGCGCGCTCGCGAGCGCTGGCTGGGGCAGGGGCTTCGAGGTCTCGTCGGCGATGGCTGCGGTTGCAGTCAGGGCCGATGTGAGAAACAAGGAAATCAGAAAAGAACGCATGGCGGTCTCCATTCGAGAAGCCCTTCATCCTTCGACAGGCTCAGGATGAAGGAATGGGATAATTCGACCAGTCCCTCATGCTGAGCCTGTCGAAGCATGAGGGTTCCGCGGTCTTATGCCTTCGCGCGCGGTATGAATTTCAGCGACGCCGAGTTCATGCAGTAGCGCAGGCCCGTGGGCTTCGGCCCGTCGTCGAAGACGTGGCCGAGATGTGCGTCGCAGCGCGCGCAGTTCACGGCGGTACGGTCCATCAGCAGGCTGCGATCGCTGATCTCGCTGACGTTCTTCTTCGCGATCGGCTGCCAGTAGCTCGGCCAGCCGGTGCCGGAATCGAACTTGGTCTTCGAATCGAACAGCGCGGTGTCGCAGCAGATGCAGCGATAGAGCCCGTCGCCCTTGCTCTCGGCATAGACGCCGGTGAAAGGGCGCTCGGTATCGGCGTGGCGCGTGACCTCGAACTGCAAGGGCTGCAGCATCTTCTTCCAGTCGGCCTCGCTTTTCACGACCTTCGGCACGTTCGTGGCGCCGAGGTCTTTTCCGGCGGCGGAAAAATTCTCGATTGAAACCGTCTGCGGCGCGGCATGGGCGCCGAACGGCGCGAGCGCGGCCACGGCGGAGGCGGTTTTCAGGAAATTGCGGCGGTTGGACGAACTGTTCATGGAATACCTCGTTTCGTCTGGACTAACTGTAGGCCAATTCGCGCGACGTGGCATGAAGGTTACAGCAAGGTTGTACGGTCCTGCACGGCCGCCGGTTCAGCTGGCGGATTTCCGCGGCCCATTTGAACCGCGGTTTTTGGAATCGAACGGTTCAATTCGGCCCCAGCCGGATAGCGGGAATAACCCTTCGCGGCGGTGTTCGATAAGTGGGGCAGAATAATTTTTTTGAAGCCTGCGGCGGCGCTGTGGGCTTCGCGAAAAAGCCGGGAACCGCGCGGGCTTTCGGCCGCCGGATCGTCTGCGTCACTCCTGTCGGGATGTAACGGATGTGGGGATGCCAGCGTCACGCTTCAAGGGGGGGTAGTGTCCTAATTTGAATTTCTAGGCTCTCCGCCGCGTTTCATGCCGCCGCTACTCTCGCCGCATGGCGAAGCGCATCCCGACTGTGAAGTGGCAGGTCCGATGGAACTGGCATGAGAGCCGGACGCGGGATGAGAGGGCTAGCGATTCAGCATCATCGAAACAGCGCCCGTACACTTATCAATGTCCATCGCCAGATCGCCCCCACCAGCTACCACCGTTACAGTCTCTAGCTTCCCGTGATGACTGAAGGTGCGTTTCGGCTCCAAGTAGTGTGTGACGCCCCACTTGTCGCCTTCATCTAGGACGGTGATCGGGCCGTGACCTTCTAGCCTGTGTAGTTCCGGCGCGCGTGCGACCGCGATATATATTTCCTTGGCCGTCCTAGCGTCAGGAACAACGGGACCTTGCATAAATCCCGGCTGCTTCTCGCATTGGATTGCGGCCCCGTTCGCGCCATTGGCACCAATGCAAAGCACCACACACAAAACTGCGCCTAGGCGGACGTTTCCTCGACAAGTTCTTGCAAGGTCCACAGCCGATCCTCCACACCCGCCGCCATGGCTGGCGTGACGCGCAGAGTACGATGGATGCGCACCAGATTGTAGTGCGCGAAGTGCAACGCGACCGCGCCCTTGAGAAGGGGGGTGGTGTCCGTCTTTGCCCCGCAGTGTCCTAAGTAGCTTGTGCGACTGTCCTAGTTTGCTAGTCCGCTCTTATGAGTGAGAGAATCCCAACCGTTAGATGGCAAGTGCGCTGGAACTGGCATCAGTGCCGGACGCGGGATGAGCGCCACCTAATTCGCCCGATACAGAACAGCGCAGACGGTGGGCTCTCCGGTTTTTGTCTCGATGTTGACCTCGGCAGCCCTATCGGGGTCCATCCAGACAAACCAGCTAGTCTTCCCGCGAGTGGCGTGCCAAAGACCTTGCTTGTCGTGACCAAGCGTTAATTTGCACGCTCGCTTCGCTATCGCGACGGCTTGTGACTTGGTTCGCACGGTTGACGACTGCGCTTCGGCAATTCCACAAAGCAAAGCCGCCACACACAGAACTGCACCTAGGCAGATGTTTCCTCGACAAGTTCTTGCAAGGTCCAAAGCCGATCCTCCACGCCCGCTGCCATGGCAGGCGTGATGCGAAGTGTACGATGGATACGCACCAGATTGTAGTGTGCGAAGTGCAACGCTACCGCGCCCCTGAGGTTATCCAGCATCTTTGAGAAGCCGTTCGTCAGGCGGGTAAGGCGGCGCATGGACATGCGCATATTGTGGTTCTGGCGTTCCACAATGGGCGTGCTGAGGGTAGCCATATCCGGGTTTCCCCAAACAGCTTTCTTCTCAACCTTCGGCGGTGTCCTAGTTTGAATCTCTCAATCGGCTGACTAGCCAGTCGCCTCCAAAAATGAGGGCCATCGCGACCAAGAAGCACTCGATCATTAATTCGATGCTGATCGCATCTATATGGGCGTCAGCCCACATCCCGAAGATTGGAGCTATAACGTCAGGGTATGGAAGGTAGCGCCCAAAAAAGTGAGCAACAATGAGGGTCGTAGCCAATGCGGCCAACACCTTGACTGCGATCCTCACTTCGCCCCCGGCCCCCATCGCACTGCATTCGTGCGACGCGAAACTATAACACTGTTCTTGCGGAGATTCTGGGTTGGAGGCGGCTAAGGCTGCCAGATGGGCATCTGGATCAGGATCATCGTGAGAAAAGCTGCGCCAAAAACAGCGGCTCCGAGAACCACCATAATCGTGCCCGTGATCAAGAACTCCCGCACAACGGCCCCTGCGCATTCCGCAATCAACAAACGGGAGCGGAGACCAATTCCGGCGGCGGCAATGGTGAATGCAAGATGGCTTTTCGGTAATAGCCGTTGCGGGACTATCCGCGAAACGAGGCTTCCGCCGCACTTAAAATGACACCCGGGCGAGCGGCCCTCACGCCTTGCTCCATTTCCCCGTCTTGATGTCGAACTTCACCTTGCCCGCCGTGCGCATGCGCATCAGCAATTCCTGCAGCGCGTCGGTGCTCTTGTTGCTGGGGTCGAGCCGCTGTTGCAGTCCGTAGAGTGCGCGCGGTTTGTCCAGCTGGGCCAATACGTCTTCTTCGTGAACCATGATCGATGTCTTCCGGCGTTTCCTCTGCCGCCTATCAAGGACGAGACGGGCGCCGCAGCGCAAGCCCTATTCGTGCCCGTCCTCGCGCAGTTCCAGCCACATCGCGTTCAGGACCGCGAGCGTGCAGGCGAAGCCCAACCCCAGCACCCAGGAAAAATACCACATCGCCTTTCTCCTTCAATAATGGCCCGCGGAATCGCCCGCGATGCTTTCTTCGCTCACCCGCCCGCGCATCACCCGATACACAAAGCCGGTATAGGCCAGCACGACCGGCAGGAAGAGCGCGACCGCACCCAGCATGATGCCGAGGGTCAGCTTGCTCGACGACGCATCCCAAACGGTGAGGCTCATGTCGGGCTCGCTCGACGACGGCAGCAGGAACGGGAACAGCGCCACGCCCGCGGTGGCAATGGTGCACACCGGCACGAGCGCGCTCATCAGGAACGCGAGAAGCGGGCGTCCGCGCAACGCCACGGCCAACGCCGCCGCGATCACCGCCAGCAACGGCACGAGCCACAATGCGGGATGTGCCGAGAAATTCTGCAGCCACGCGCCGGGCACGCTTGCAACGGTCTTGAGCAGCGGATTGGAGGGACCGTTGGGATCGGCGGCGCTGGTGATGCGCGCGCCGTCGATGCGTGCGATCCAGAACCCGGCACCGACGAACGCGATCGCGTAGGCTGCTGCTGCCACCGGCATGATCCAGCCGGCACGGCGCGCGACGCCGCCGCTGGCCTTATAGTTCAGCCACGCCGCGCCATGCAGCACGACCATGAACAGACTCACCAATCCGAACAGCAATGCGAACGGATTGAGCAGCGAGAACAGCGTAATCGTGGAATGGAAGCGCAGGTCTGCATCGAACCCGAACGGCACGCCGCGGAAGAGGTTGCCGAACGCAACACCGAATACCAGCGACGGCACGATCCCGCCGATGCACAGCGACCAGTCCCAGAAACCGCGCCAGCGCGGATCCTTCACCTTGCCGCGGAATTTAAATCCCACCGGCCGCATGATCAGCGCGAGCAGCACCAGGAACATCGCGAGATAGAAGCCCGAGAACGCGGCGGCGTAGAGCGGCGGCCAGGCGGCGAAGATCGCACCGCCGCCCAGAATGAACCACACCTGGTTGCCCTCCCACACCGGGCCCACCGTGTTGATCGCGACGCGGCGCTCGCCATCGGTGCGCGCCACGAACGGGAGCAGTGCCGCGGTGCCGAGATCGAAGCCGTCCATGACCGCGAAGCCGATGAGCAGAATGCCGAGCAGCGCCCACCAGATGAGACGAAGCGTTTCGTAGTCGAACATCACGCGGCCTCCTCGGCGGCAGTCCGGCCCAGCGTCGCGTCGGGGCAGAGCCTTATGTACTTCGTCAGCAGGAAGACATCGACGATCAGCAGCGACGAATAGAAGACGATGAAGCCGATCAGGCTGAACAGAACATTGGAGGCGTCGGTGCTCGACACGCCGAGGAAGGTCGGCAGCACGCCTTCAATCGCCCAGGGCTGGCGGCCGTATTCCGCGACGATCCAGCCAAGCTCCGACGATAGCCACGGCAGCGGAAGGCTCAGCAACGCGATCCAAAGATAGGGCCGGTAGGTGTCGAGCCTGCGCCGTGCCGACAGATAGAAGGAGAGCGCGAACAGGGCGATGAACCAGAAGCCGATGGCGACCATGAAGCGGAACGCCCAGAACAGCACCGGCACATTGGGGATCGTGCTGTTCGCCGCTTCAGCGATCTGGTCCGGCGTCGCGTTCTGTACATCCGGGCGCAGGCGCTTGAGCAACAGGGCATAGCCGAGATCGGCGGCATGCGCGTCCAGTGTCGCGCGCAATTGCGTATTGCCGCGATCCTTGCGCAATTTGTCGAGCGCATCATAGGCGATCATGCCGCTTTTGATGCGCGTTTTGGCCATGTCCACGAGTTCATCGATACCGGGCACGGGTTTGTCGACAGAGCGTGTCGCGATCAGGCCGAGCACCCACGGCACCTTGATTTCGAAATTCGTCTTTCGCCCCGCGACATCGGGAAAGCCGAAGGCGGTGAACGAAGCCGGCGCGGGCTCGGTGTGCCACATCGCCTCGATCGCCGCGATCTTCATCTTCTGGTTCTCGCCGGCGGTGTAGCCGCTCTCGTCGCCCAGCACGACGACGGACAGCGCCGAGGCGAGGCCGAAACTCGCGGCGACCGTCATCGAACGCTTGGCGAGCGCGACATGGCGTCCGCGCAGGAGGTAGTAGGCGCTGATCGCCAGCACGAAGATCGATCCAGTCACGTATCCCGCGCTGACCGTGTGCACGAATTTCGCCTGGGCCACAGGATTGAACAGCACCTGCATGAAGCCGGTGACTTCCATGCGCATCGTGTCGGCGTTGAAACGCGCGCCCACAGGGAACTGCATCCAGCCATTGGCGATCAGGATCCAGAGCGCGGAGAAATTCGTGCCGATGGCCAGCAGCCACGTCACGATCAGGTGGCCGACTTTCGAGAGCCGGTCCCAGCCGAAGAAGAACAGGCCCACAAAGGTGGCCTCGAGAAAGAACGCCATCAGCCCTTCGATGGCGAGCGGCGCACCGAACACGTCGCCGACATAATGCGCGTAATAGGCCCAGTTCGTGCCGAACTGGAATTCCATGGTGATGCCGGTCGCCACCCCCATCGCGAAATTGATGCCGAACAGTGTGCCCCAGAATCTCACCAGATCGCGCCAGATCGCACGGCCCGTCATCACATAGACCGTCTCCATAATGCCGAGCAGGACCGAAAGCCCGAGCGTCAGCGGCACGAACAGGAAGTGATAAAGCGCGGTGATCGCGAATTGCAGGCGCGAGAGTTCGACAATGTCCATGAGACCAGCCCTAAAGGATCAAGGATGCGTGTTCGTGCTCAGAATGTGCGTGGAGGTGTTGGGCGCATCGGCGGTGATGCGATGCGACGGCGAGAAGAACAGGAAATAGAGAAGCGTCAGCGCCGCAAGCTTGGCGCAGAGAAGAACGGTGATTTCCCGCGAGAGGCGCGGCACGCGTAGCCTCTATTTCAACCCGGCTGTTATATACACAAAACTAAAATGGATTTCGCTGCGGCGTTCCGCCATGCGCGCTTTTGCGCATGGCGCAGGGTCAGAGCCCCTGTCCGTCGTCGAGAACGAATCCCGCGCCGGTGATCGCGCGCGAGGCGTCGGAGAGCAGATGCAGCACTGTGCCGTCGAGGTCGCTTTCCTCCATCAACCGGCGGCGTGGAAAGCCCGCGATCATCTTCTGGCCGGGCTCGCTCTCCAGGAACGTGTCGTTCAACTCGGTCGAAATGAATCCCGGGCAGATCGAATTGACGTTGATTCCGGAATTCGCCCATTCGCGCGCCAGCGCCTTGCCCATCATCAGGACACCGGCCTTGGTCGCGCAGTACGTTACGAGTCCCGGCAGCACTTTGTGTGCGCCGAGCGAACTGACCAGGACGATGCGGCCGCGTTTCGATTCCTTGGAGCCGTGCGCGATCATCCGTTTCGCGGCTTCGCGCGCGGTCAGGAACACGCCGCGGAAATTGACGCTGACGATCCTGTCGAAATCCTCGATGGCGAGATCGAGCGCCATGCTGCGGTGATTCCTTCCCGCATTGGCGATCACGCTGTCGATGGGGCCCAGCGCCTTCTCCGCCGCGTCGAAGCCCGCGATCACCGATGCCTCGTCTTCCACATCCATCGCGACCGCGGCGGCGTTTGCGCCTAGCTCCTTCACCAGCGCGTCCAGCCTGTCGGTGCGCCGCGCGGCAACAGCGACTTTCGCGCCTGCGCCAACCGCGATCTTCGCGAAGTGCTTGCCCAGGCCCGAGGACGCACCGGTGATCAGGACCGTGCGGCCCGACAAATCTGACGACATTGTTCATCTCCGAAAATGCGAATTGCGTGATAGCGTGCGCCAAGCAAACCGGATCGCCCGCCCATGCGCAAATCCACCCGCTCCCCGCTGACACGCATGTTGCGCGAGGCGGACGCCACAGTCCACGAAGCGCGGCTGACCGGCGCACCGCTGGACGAGGTTGCCGCGATGCGGGCCATACGCGCGCCGACCCGCCGCCAGGTCATCGCGGGCGCGGGCGCGGTCGCGGGATCGGCCGTCATGCTGCTGCCGCGCAAGAGCTTCGCTATCGGCCAGCCGCGCGTCGTGATCGTAGGCGCGGGTATCGCGGGGCTGTGCTGCGCGCAGAGGCTGTGGCGCAAGCGCCGGATCCAGGCACAGATCTATGAATGGGATACGCGCACAGGCGGGCGTATCCAGACCCTGCGCAACTATTTCCAGAACGGGCAAACAGCGGAACAGCACGCGGAATTCGTTTCTTCCGAGCACAGCGAAACGCTTGCGCTGGCAGAGCGCTTCGGTCTGGCGCTCGAAAACACTTATCGCGATCCGAAGGCGCGAAGGACACCTATTGGTTCGGCGGCGCGCGCTACTACCAGAAAGCGCTGAACAAGGACTGGCAGGATTTCGGCTACAAGCTCTTCCGCG
>CAZCJI010000105.1:0-8838 GCA_964498625.1 uncultured Rhizobium sp. | reverse complement strand
CTGCCTTCTAAGCAGGGGGTCGCTGGTTCGAATCCAGCCGGGGTCGCCAGCGTTATCCACAGGATGCGAACCCTTTCAGTCGCATCGATGTCTTTTAGTTTGTGGCAGTCATCGGCCGCGCTAGTCGCTTAGAAAACGGGTCTGTATTGAAATTCACGCGAGAGAGCGATGAGCGACATTCCGGAATTTCGTCTCTACGGGGACGGCGATCCAGAGATACAAGAGCGACTGCAACCAAAGCTTGCACTCCGAAGTTGGAGCGAACTCTCACGAAGCGACTATGAGGTCATCCTCCAAGAATTATTTAATCGCGGGTGGATTGGCCCCAAGATGGAGGTGCTTGCTGCCGTAAATTATCTCAATAGAAAACTCCTACGAGATCCTCCGGGAAAACGCCTTCATAAGACGAGGCCTGGTCACGGGCCGGAATACGAACGTCAAGAAGTTGCGTACGCAGATTTTCGTGAAATTGTTCAAAAATCTACTAGCGAAGACGTCGTGCTTTTGATGCTGAGTGCTTTTGTTGAAGCGCATATCAAGTCATATGCGCTGAATGCAGCGAGGAAAGAGAGGGGCAAAGTCAAGCGTCGAGAATATGTCGATGACGCTTTCGAGTATGTTGATAGGCTGGCGACGACGTTCAACTACATCTTTCGGCAGTTTGTCTTGAATCTTCGGGTTACTAGGAATGGATTTGTCCCTGTTCAGGACGCAAAAATAGCGGAGGCCATCTACACGCCCGCGCTCAAAGCACTTTCTGATCCTAAGTACGCTGGCGTCAACGACGATCTAGCTAAGATGTTTGCTGACTACCGATCTAGAAACTTTAGCGAGGTTATCACTAAAGCACACAGCGCCGTTCAACGGTTTTTACAAATCCACGCTGGGGAAGAAGGAAAGAACGCGAAGGGTGAACTCGGTCAGCTATTTCTTGCTGCAAAGACGAATGGATTATTCTCAACCACTCGCTTTGGCGAACCCCTTATCAATGTCTTGAAGGGCTACTTTCCTTCTGAGCGCGCAACTAAAAGTACTGCAAAGCCTGCGCTCGCAGAAGCTACGTGGCGTGATGCAATGCTAATGATGGACCTTACCATGGTTTTTTTGAAGCATTGCCTTGACGCGTGAGTTGCCTGCGGTTCGCGGCGACTTCCGACTACTTGAGCCGCCGGAAATAGAAACGCAGCGCATGAGATCTCCCACGCGCTGCGCTGATTTCAGACTCTGCCGCTTTTTAGTGAGACGGCGGAGGAGGCGGGGGCGGATAGTCGCCCGGGCCCGGGCCGTAATCACCCGGCGGTGGCGGCGGCGGAGCATCGTACATCCGGCGCCAGTGGCGCGGACGCGGGCCCATCGGCACATCGTTGCCGCGCGCCTTCATGCACTGCGCATAGGCGATATCGTAGATGCGCTGCACATGCGCCTGATCGTATCCGGCGCCTGAAGCGCTACCGAGCACGGCGCCGAGGCCACCGCCGATCAGAGCACCCTTGGTGTTGCCCGCGAGCGCACCGATGCCGGCGCCGAGCGCTGCACCGATCACGCCGTTGCGCAGCTCCGTATCGTTCGCCTGCTGGACCTTGCCGCTCGATCGTCCGGCCGCGTAGTTCTCGCAATAGGATTCGTCCTGCTCGAAGGCGGCGTTCGTCTTGCCGGGTCCGGGCATGGCGGGGATTTCAGGCCCCATCGGTTGCGTCGCGCAGCCGGCAAGCAGCACGACGGCAGAAAGTGCGGCCAACGCCGCTGTGCGAATTCTCATGGCAATGAATTCCCTGTTTGTACGCTTACCACAACGCGGAAGCGGCCCCTGAAGAACCATCCCGCATCATTGCGGCCAAGGTGCGGCATTCTACCTGAACGGCCCATGAACGGGATCGGCGGTTTGATGAACAAAATGATAGCAGAATCGCCCCCGATCCTGCGATTTTGAGTCGATGTGCGGGAAATTCACCCAGAGAAACGAATGGCGGGAGATTGTCCGGCTCGACGAGATCGCGCGCGCGGACACGTCCGCGAGTGTCGAAACGATCACGCCGATTCGCACTGCCCAGGTCATTGCGCTCGATGGCAACGGCGAACGCCGATCGGTGCCGATGCGCTGGGGGTTGATCCCGTCGCATGCGGTCGACGCGCGCGAAGCCAGGCCGCATATTCACGCGCGCGCGGAAACGATCGACAGCAAGCCGACGTTTCGGGAGTCCTTTTTGCATCGCCGCGGATTGTTGGTTGTCTCGACGTTCAATGAAGGCGAAGAAGTCGGTTCAAAGACCGTGCAATATGTCTGCACGCCGAAGGACGGAAAACACATCGCCATCGCGGTGATCTGGGATCGCTGGAGCGATGGCGGGCCCGCGTTGCTCTCGTTCGCGATGGTGACGACACCGCCCTGCGAAATCATATCCACGATCACCGACCGTATGCCCGCGCTGCTCGAAGATACCGATTGGCCGAAATGGCTCGGCGAGGAACCGGCGAGCGTTGACGAACTCAAGGCGATGCTGCGCGTCTCGACACGCGATCTCGACATGGCGCGCGCAGGCAAACCGCCGCCGCCACCAAAACCGCAACGCGACAGCGGGCAGGCGGAGTTGTTCTAGGTTTGCGAACGCGCCGCGAGCACGCCGCATAAGCTCATACGGTTTGTGCCTCTTGAACACACCGCTGCCGCTCCCCATTTGCGCTAGTCCGGCGCGGAGAATGTTCTTCCGCCGACAGAGGAGACGGGGGCGGAGGGGGTATGGCGAAACATGAAAACGACTGCTTCGCTGTCACACCTGCCACAACATCTTGCGCTCTGCTGCATAACTCAGGCGGCGTTGTGCCGGGGTATTTGAATTGCGATTTCGCGCCACATCATCGTCGCGGTGAAAATCGCGGTAGCGCGCTCCTTGGCCGGAAAGTTGTTGAGAAAGCGATCTCAATTCTCAAGCTGTTGTGGTTTTCGGGCGTGAGTACCCAAACCTTGAATCGGGTGATCTCGGGGGAGGGGGTGCTGCTTTCTGGCGAACAATTATATTGCCCTAAGGCGGTGAATCAGATTCAAGAAGGAATATGAAGGGTTTGGCAAAGGTTCTTGAACCTCCGCCCGGCACACTTCGTTGACAGCACGGGCCGTGTTGGCCACTTTCCCGGCCCTTTTGGGTTCTATGGCCAGGGCCCATTCGTCAGGACGCGATGCACGCTTATCTGGATTTCGAAAAACCCATTGCCGAGCTTGAGGGCAAGATCGTCGAGCTGCGCCTGCTCGCCGACGCCGATCCGACTATGCAGATCGACGGCGAGGTTGCGCGCCTGCAGTCCAAAGCAGACGCACTGGTGCGCGACACCTATGCGAAGCTCACGCCTTGGCAGAAAGTGCAGGTCGCGCGCCATCAGAACCGGCCGCATTTCTCCGATTATGTGAATCACCTGATCGACGAATTCACGCCACTCGCCGGCGATCGTCTGCACGGCGAAGACGCTGCGGTGATTGCGGGCCTCGGCCGCTTCCGCGGACGCGCTGTCGCGGTCGTTGGCCAGGAAAAGGGTAACGACACCAAATCGCGTCTCAAGCACAATTTCGGCATGGCGATGCCGGAAGGTTATCGCAAGGCGCAGCGCCTGTTCGACATGGCGGATCGTTTCGGATTGCCGGTGCTGTCTCTGGTCGATACCTCCGGCGCCTATCCCGGCGTGTCGGCGGAAGAGCGCGGCCAATCCGAAGCCATCGCGCGTTCCACGCAGGCGGGGCTCGAGCTGCGCGTGCCGTTCATCTGCACGATCATCGGCGACGGCATGTCAGGCGGCGCTATCGCGATCGCGGCCGCAAACCGCGTTTATATGCTAGAGCACGCGATCTATTCGGTGATCTCGCCGGAAGGCTGTGCCTCGATCCTGTGGCGCAACGCCGACAAGGCGCAGGACGCCGCGACCGCGCTCAAGATCACGGCGCAAGATCTTCTCGATCTCAAGATCATCGACGGCGTGATCCCGGAACCCGTCGGTGGCGCGCATCGCGCACCGCCGGAAGCGATCATGAACGCCGGCGAGCAGATCGCGAAAGCGCTTGCCGAACTTTCGTCCGTCTCCGGCGAAGATTTGCGCCGCCAGCGCCGCGAGAAGTTTCTCGCGATGGGCCGCAATCTGGTTTGATGACGCTTATGGCGTCAGCTTGAATACTGTGCCGCCGCTGGACTGATTGCCGCCGCCGTTGGTCGTGCCGTACAGCGCCCCTGATGCGTCAAGTGTGAGCGGGGATTGCGGCGCAAAGCCGTCCGAGCAATCGCCGTCGCTGCAGAAAGTATGCAGCACGGTGTAGACCGACGTCGCAGGATCGAAGGAGAATACGCGGCTGTCCTGTGCGGTCACGCCATACAGCAATCCGGAAGGCGCAAGTGTCATCGAAGCCTGGGGACCGTCGCCGTCGGCGCAGTTTTGCTGGTGGCAGAATGAATAAAGCTGCGTGAACTGCCCCGCTGAATCGATGCGATAGATGCTGCCAAGGTTTCCTTCGCCGCCGTTCGGTGTCGTTCCATACAGATTCCCGCTTCCGTCCATCACCAGACCGGACGGCGTGACTCCGTCTTCGCACTCCTGTTCCGCGCAGAAGCTGTGAAGAACCGTCTCGGTCCATTTCGTCCGCTTGGCGTTCGGTGTGAGCTTGAACGTCGTGCCGTCGCCGAATTGGCCACCACCGCTCGTCGTGCCGTACAGGTTTCCCGCTGAATCCGCGATAAGGCCATATGACGGGATCATGCCATCGGTGCAGCCGACAGAGCAGAAGCTGTAGATGACTTTCTCCGTCCAGCCTTTACCCTTTGGCGTGAGTTGGAATACTGCGCCGAGAGCACTGCTGCCCGTGCCGCCAAACTGGGCGGAACCATAGAGCGGCGCTTTTCCATCGTAGGGGATGCCCGAGGCCGCGCCGACATAGGTCAACATCACGGGGACTCGGGCATCGGTGCAGCCGCCCTGACCGTTGGGGCAGAAGACGTAGATTTCCTCGTACGTCCACCGCGTTTTCTTTTTGTTGGGGCGCAGGCGATATACCAAACCATTTCCGTTCGAGCCGCTGCCCAGCCCCGAGAGAGTTCCATCAGCATCCTGGATCAGGGGACCAAGCGGCCATGTACTCGCTGGGAAATCGAACACGTCCTTAAATTTCTTACCATTGACGAGTTCGAACAGCGTGCCGCCGCCATTCGCGCCACGATTCTGCGCAGTCCCATAGAAATTGCCGGTAGCGTCCTGAACCAAGGGCGACTGAAGCGGATTGGCGCCGTCGCTACAGGAATCGTCAGCGCAAAATGTGTGAAGCGTTTTGAACGTCTGCGCCGCCGCAGACGATACACAAGCGGATATGCACAGCGCAGCCGCCAGCCCGGCTGCGAAAGACACGACACGCATCACGGTTCCCCAATTTGACAGGCGACGACACTAGCAACCAACAGGTTTCGGCGTCTATGCGGTACTGGTTCAAGCGGTTCGTGCAATCTTGTGCTTAACGCAGACCGTTCGCGAACGAACGGATATCCGCGACCAGATCATCGCCGCGCTCCAGCGCCGCGAAATGGCCGCCTTCGGCGAAGTCGCTCCAGTGCGCCACGTTCATATGCCGCTCGACCAACGAGCGCGGCGGAAACGGGATCAGGTCGATCGGAAACGCCGCGATACCGACGGGTTTTTCGATGCGCGCTTTTGGGGCTACCGGTGCCCCAGTAAGATCTTCAACAAGACCGCGATACATCCACGTTGCCGTGTTGAAGGTGCGCGTCACCAGATAGATCATCACATTCGTGAGCAGTTGGTCCTTGGTGTAGACGTTCTCGAAGCCTTTGCGGATGTCGGACCAGCCGTGGAATTTCTCCACGATCCAGGCGCAGGTTCCGACAGGCGAATCCATCATGCCGTAAGACAGCGTCTGCGGCTTCGTTGTGTGCTCGCGAAAATATGCGCCCTCCATTTCGAACAGCTGCATCGCGCGCTGTGCATATTCGACTTCTTCCTTGGTTTCGGGATGAACGCCCGGTGAGCGCCAGCCGAACATGTTCAGATGCGCCGCGCGACAGCCTTTGCCCTCATAGGCCATCCATCCGGAGATCGCGCTGCCCCAATCGCCACCCTGCGCGATGTAGTCTGGCAGCCTCAGGATATCGGTCATCAACGTGTCGAACAGCCGCGCAACCGAGCGCGGTCCGATGGGGCGCGCCGGCTTTCCGGAAAATCCGTAGCCGGGCAGGGACGGCACGACGACCGTGAAATCCTTTGCAAGCGTGTCGATG
Organism: uncultured Rhizobium sp.; assembly: GCA_964498625.1. Taxonomy (GTDB): domain Bacteria; phylum Pseudomonadota; class Alphaproteobacteria; order Micropepsales; family Micropepsaceae; genus Rhizomicrobium. The sequence continues at coordinate 2,578 of CAZCJI010000105.1, read as the reverse complement.
ATGTGCAGGAACTCGAATACCGACCCCGGCCAGCCATGGCTGAGGATCAGCGGCGGACCGTTGCCGCCCACGCGATAGAAATGAATATCGATATCCTCGACGCGCGCGGTGAACTGCGGAAAGCGATTGAGCTCTGCTTCCCATTTGCGCCATTCGTAGCCGTCGGCCCAATAGGCGCAGAGCGATTTCATGTAATCGAGATTGGCGCCATAGGCCCATGAGTTCTCAAGCCCGGAACCGCGCGGCATCTCGTGCCACTCATAGGCGCGCACCCTGTCGCGAATGCCGTCAAGCATTGCCTGCGGTACGTCGATCCTGAACGGCTTGATGTCAGTCATGTCAGCCTCCCGATGTACGCGCATGTTGCGTCGCGCGACCACGAACGAAAAGGGGGCCACGCGGCCCCCTTTCACGCGTTCCGCTGCGGAAGATTATTTCGAAAGTTCGAAAGACATCGACGACACCCAGCCCTGATTGCCGAGTTCGTCTTTCACTTCCCACATCGCGCCGTCTTTATTGCCGGTCGGATAGAGCATCATTCCGGAATTGAGGCTGCGCACGACTTTGCTCTCTGGCGAAGCCGTCGTGTACATGCGGCCCGCGCGCGTCATGGTGACAGCCTGCGACGGTGCCTGCGCGGACGCGCCGCCCTGCGCCGCTGATGGCATGCCGCCCATGTCGTTGACCAGTTTCGTGTAGGCATCGATGTAGGCGAGTGTAACAACCTGACCGATGTCCGTGTTTGTGTAACTCGACGCTGCTGCGCCGCCGAACCCGCCCCACGAACCCCAGCCCCCGCCAACGCCGAAGCCCAGATCGGTCTTGGAGCCGTGGCCTTGCTCGATCGGGCCATCCTCGCTGGTGCGCACATTGACGATGGAGAGCACGACGTCGGCTGTGGAACTGTGGAGACTGATGTTGCCGAGGATGGCACCGGCACCATGGCCCACGAATCCGCCAAGAATACCGCCGATATTCGTGCCACCCGCATCGGCGTTTTTGGAGGCGATGTCGGGGACGAGAATGTAGTCGGCGGCTTTCACCTGTCCCGCGCCGACGTTGGAGCCCTGCTGCAGCGAACCGCCGGATGCGAGCGCGCGTTCCTGCTGCGCCATCTCGAAGCCTTTGCCGCGATCGACCAGCGTGAAGCAGCCCGACTTGCGGACGAAAACCTTGATGAGCACTTCAGGTGAAGCGAGGTTGAGGTCGGTCCACCAGTTATGTTCCGGCTCGCGCACCGCGATGGTGCCGAGATTGCGCCCGCACGTGGGAATGTCCGCTTCCTTGCGCTGGGTTTTGGCCTGGATGGATTCAGCAAAAGAAGGTGTTGCAATCGCCACCGACAGTCCCAAAGCGGCCGTGATCCCCAGCGAACTCGAGATGCGCATCTGAATACCTTTCTGAAAATATCCCCCGGAGGACGCATGGGTTCGACGCGTCCGCGGCCCTTACCGCGAGCGAAATCTAACAAAAGGGTAACGATTTGCAACCGCGTGGACGTTAAACCAGCGCACCGTGGCAGTGCTTGAACTTACGTCCGGATCCACAAGGACAGAGCGCATTGCGTTGCACCTTGCCCCAGGTTTGCGGGTTGTTTGGATCGACCGGCAGATCGCGCACGCGCTGCGCATTCGGATCGAATCCCGCCGGTGCCATCTCGTCTTCGCCGGTCAAAGGGTTGATGTGCGATGCCTGCATCTCCGGTAACTGCTGCCGGGCCATGTCAGGCGGCGGTTGCACGCTTATCTGGATGTGCATGAGCTGCGTCACAACGTCGAAGCGCAGTTTGCTGAGCAAAGCCTCGAACAGTTCAAACGCTTCGCTCTTGTACTCGTTCAGGGGATCGCGCTGGGCATAGCCGCGCAGACCCACGTACTGACGCAGGTGGTCGAGGTTGACGATGTGCTCGCGCCAATCGTGATCGAGCGTCTGCAGCAGGATCGCCTTCTCTGCATAACGCATGACTTCTGGCCCGAAATTCGCGGCGCGCTCCGCGGCACGCGTCTCGACCGCTTTCTGGATGCGCTCGCGCACCTCTTCGTCGGCGATGCCTTCTTCCTTGGTCCAGTCGACAATCGGAAGGTCGACACCGAAGGTCTTCAGTACTTCCTGGTGCAGGCCCGCCGCATCCCACTGCTCGGCATAAGCCTTTTCCGGGATGTGCCGCGCCACGAGATCCTCGACGACCTCCTCGCGCATCTGCGCGATCTGGTCGCTTACATCGACCGCCGACATAATCTCCTTGCGCTGCTCGAACACGACCTTGCGCTGGTCGTTCAGCACGTTGTCGTATTTGAGGATGTTCTTGCGCATTTCGAAGTTGCGCGCCTCGACCTTCTGCTGCGCTTTCTCGAGGGCCTTGTTCACCCAGGGATGGGTGATGGCTTCGCCGGGCTCGAGACCGAGACGCGTCAGGATGCCGTCCATGCGCTCCGATCCGAAAATGCGCATGAGGTCGTCCTGAAGACTCAGGAAGAATTTCGACGCGCCCGGATCGCCCTGGCGTCCTGAACGTCCGCGCAGCTGGTTGTCGATACGCCGGCTTTCATGACGCTCGGTGCCGACGACGTAGAGTCCG
>CAZCJI010000104.1:0-8879 GCA_964498625.1 uncultured Rhizobium sp. | reverse complement strand
CACGGATCACGCCAAAGACGCGGATGATTTGTCTGGTCAACCCCGCCAATCCCACAGGCCGTGTCTATTCGCGGGGCGAGTTGCAGGTACTGGCCGATCTCGCGAGCAAACACGATCTTCTGATCCTCTCCGATGAGGTCTACGAACAGATCGTCTATGACGGCGGCGAGCACATCAGCATCGCGTCGCTGCCCGGCATGGCGGAACGCACCTTCAGCCTGTTCGCGTTCACAAAGGCCTATGCGATGGACGGCTGGCGCATCGGCTATGTCGTAGCGCATGAGAAATTCATTCCCGCAATCCTGAAGATCACGATGAACGACGTGGCCCACGTGAACGTCTTCATCCAGGAGGGCGCGCGGGAGGCGCTCGAAGGACCGCAAGATCGGATCGCGGCGATGGTCGACGAAGACAAACGGCGACGCGATCTTGTCGTGCGCCGCATGAACCAGATGTCCGGCGTCATCTGCGATGTGCCCGAAGGCACGATCTATGCCTTCCCGGATATCTCCGCGACCGGCAAGAGCGCGCAAACCGTCGCCGACGAGATACTGGAGAAGTGTCACGTCGTGACGGAAGCCGGCACATTTTATGGCGCGGCGGGCGAGGGGAGGTTGCGCGTCTGCTTCGGCGCGGAACCCTATGAGCGGATCGATGTGGCGCTCGACCGGATGGCGCGCTATTTCGCGGATGCTTCGACAAGCTCAGCATGAGGGAATAAAGCAACCCCTCACCCTGAGCCCTTCGAAGGGTGAGCAGCAAGGATCATATGAGCAAGGCCGCCGACGATCTCGACCGATGGATACGCTCCAGCTTCGTGGCGATGAACACGGCGCTGGAGGAGCTGTATTTCGCGCAGTCCGATCGCGCCAATGTCGAAGGCGTGGGCGAGGCGATCAAGAAAACGCTGGCCGAGGAAGGCCGCGCGCTCATCCGGCCGCTGGCGTCGGAAGGCAACACCAATGAGGGTTTCGAGAGCGCGTTCGATGTGCTGGGCAATCTCGGCTTGTTCATGGCCGCGTTGCGGCGGCATGAGCTGACCAATCCCGTGCGCGAAACTGCATCGCCGTTCGAGGAAGCCTCCGCGCTCGGTCTTCACATCGGCGCCTCGCTGGGTGTGACCCCGCGCTTCGCGACCGCGCATCTGGCCACGCACAACAAGGCCATCGAAGGCCGGCAAAAGAGCTTCACGTCGCTGAAAGACGAGTTCATCTTCATCGACTACAACACGATTGGGATTCTCAGCTACAAGCGCGCGGCCTATGCGTTGATGCGCATCCCGCCGCTCGGCATCTCCAACAAATCCTCGCGGATGCTGTTCCACAACGCGCGCGATGCGTTGAAGGATGTCGCCGCCACCAACAAGATCCTGTTCGACACGCTCGACAAGGACCGCTTCTTCTACAGTGTGCGGCCCTACTACAAACCCTATCGCGTGGGGCGTCAGGAATATCGCGGCGCCAACGCCGGCGATTTTTCCGGCATCAACGAGATCGATCTGCTGCTGGGTCTCTGCCGCGCCAACGACCCCAGCTATTCGCAGCTTCTGATCGACAAGATGCTGTTCATGATTCCAGAGGATCAGGTGAATCTGCGCCAATGCCTGATCCATGTGCCGTTTCTCGATGGGTTTCTGGAGGCCGCGAAGACATCGGCCAATGCCGACTGGTTCCGCGAGAATTGCCGCGCCTATCTGGAGGTGTGCGAGGCGCACGGCTTTGCCGCGGCCCAGCACCACGATCAACTGTTCGAATCGTTCATCGTGAAAATGTCGGACCACCTCGACAGCAAGCACCACGCGCAACTGACTGCGAGCGGTCCGCCATTGCCCGTGCTGGCCAAGGCGCTTGAACGCCTGCGCGACCTGCGCACCGCTGCCAGGCGCGACGACATGGAAACCGCGCACGATAAGTTGGATACGCTTAAGCGCGCTGTGGGCTTGAGTGCTTAGCCGGTTTCTGGCTCTTCTTGAGATCGTCTGTACAATAGAAGTTCGTGCAACTCTTGCGAAATGCCGGCGATGCGTTTGCATTGCCAAATCCGAAAACCTCTAGGCCCCTTTCACGGATGCGTTCTGCCAAACGCGTAAAATCTGCATCTGACGAAACGATGCAAAACCCATCGAAGCGTTCGCCAAGCAGTATTTCCGTCGCATCCATGATCATGGTGATGTCGGTGGCGTTTTTCCCGTTCTTGAAAACTTGCTGTGCGACGACGCCGTGACGGGCGATGGGCGCCATCCATGTTTTCAGACAGGGGTTGGAGAAATCGCCATAGATTCGACGGAGCTTTGCGACACCGTGTTCTGCAATCTTGACGAACAACGGATCGGCGACGTTCCCGGAGATGTTCTCGCCGTCAATTAACACCGCGAGGCGCGCTTGCCGCATGGAATTCTGTCCTATTTTGACATAGGCTAGGCCGAAGGTATGGATGAGTTATGAAAATCAAGCTTCACAAGAACGATCTGCCGGACGGGCTGAACCTCGGCCCGGTTGTGGCGATCGACAGCGAGACACTGGGCCTCAATCCGTTTCGCGACCGGTTATGTCTGGTGCAGTTGTCTTCCGGCGACGGTACGGCGCACGCTGTGCAGTTCGCGCCGGGTGAATACGCCGCGCCGAACCTTAAGCGCATGCTCGCGGATCCCGGGACGCTCAAGATCTTTCACTACGCGCGTTTCGACATGGCGATGTTCAAGCGCTATCTCGGCGTCGCCACCGCGCCGGTCTATTGCACCAAGATCGCGTCCAAGCTCGTGCGCACCTATACGGATCGTCACGGCCTGAAGGACCTCGTCAAGGAACTGCTCAACGTCGATCTGTCGAAAGAGCAGCAGAGCTCCGATTGGGGTGCGGCCGAACTCAGCGACAAGCAGCTCGCCTATGCCGCAAGCGATGTCGCGCATCTGCACAAGCTCAAGGCGGTGCTCGACACGATGCTGGCGCGCGAGGGACGCACCCAGCTTGCGCAGGAATGTTTCGATTTTCTCCCGGCGCGGGTCGAACTCGACCTCGCGGGTTGGGGTGAGACCGACATTTTCGCGCATTAAGCCTTTGTAAAATTGGGATTTCTTGCCACCGGGAACCGGCTTGAACCGGCGAGGGTATTTGGGCCACATTCGCCGCTGATTTGCGGTCCGCGTCCGTGCGGATTTGGGGGCGTTTTAGCAAGGGTGCCTGATGCGTCCCGTGACTGCCAAAGCCGCTCCGGCCTCAAGCGCGAACAGCGATGCAAAAGCGGCGAAGCGTGTCTTCGAGACGGCGGCCGATGCGATCCGCGATCTTGGCGGCGTGTTGAACGGAGCGTTCAGCCGCGCAGTCGATATTCTCCTCTCCGTCAAGGGCCGCGTCGTGGTCAGCGGCATGGGCAAGAGCGGCCATATCGCCCGCAAGATCGCCGCCACGCTCGCCTCCACCGGAACGCCGGCCCAGTTCGTACATCCCGCGGAAGCCAGCCATGGCGATCTCGGCATGCTGACACGCGATGACGCGTTGCTGATGCTCTCCTGGCGGGGCGAAACGGCTGAGCTGTCCGATCTCATCACCTATGCCAAGCGTTTCCGCATTCCGCTGATCGGAATGGCGAGCAACGCCGAGTCGACTCTGCTTCAGGCCTCGGATGTCGCGCTGGTGCTTCCGCCGGTGCGTGAAGCCTGTCCCATGGGGCTTGCGCCGACGACATCCACAACCGTGATGCTGGTTCTGGGCGACGCGCTTGCCGTGGCGCTGATGGAGCGCCGCGGATTTTCCGCCGACGAGTATCGCAACTTCCATCCCGGCGGCAGCTTGGGCCGGGCATTGATCCGCGTGTCGGATCTCATGCACACGGGCGCCGAGGTGCCGCTGGTGGCGGACAAGACACCGATGGACCGCGTGCTGATCGCCATTGCCGAGCACCGCTTCGGCTGCGTCGGCGTTGTCGACAAAAAAGGCGCTCTGATCGGCATCGTCACCGATGGCGATCTGCGCCGGCATATGGGTCGAGACATTCTCGACCGCAAGGCTTCGGATGTGATGACCAGATCGCCGAAAGTCGTTCATGCGGATCAGATGGCGGCCGAAGCGCTCGCGCTGATGAACGAAAAGAAAATCACGCAGCTCTTCGTGCTGGGCGCAAAGGACAAATCGAAGAAGCCTGTCGGGATACTGCATATTCACGATTGCCTGCGCGCGGGGCTGCAATAGATGCCGCGCAAGCGCGTCGCGGAAGGAGCCGCAGCGGTACAACCCGTCACAGCGGGGAAATCCCGGCGCGACTGGACGGCGCGCGCCCGCGGCACAGCGCTGGACGCGATCCGCTATAGCCAGTTTGTCGCGCTGATGAAGCGCGCGCTGCCGATCGCGGCGGCGGCTGTCCTGGCCGCGGTTGTCGTGTATGCGCTGCTTCCGCGCCAGCCCGACAAGATCACGATCACAGCCCAGGCCATGGGCAGAATCAAAAACGACCTGGCGATGATCAAGCCGCGGCTCACCGGCACCGATGACGATGGCAATCCGTTCGTGGTCACCGCCGACATCGCCATCCAGGACCCCAAACATCTTCGGCGCGGCCACATGAAGGGTATCGAGGCCGATTCCAATTCGCAGGACGGCCACTGGACCAATGTCATCGCCACCGAAGGCGATTTCGACATGGATGCCAGCACGCTGCGGCTGAGAAAAGGCGTATCGCTCTACACCGATGCCGGCAACGAGCTGCACACGGCCAGCGTGGACATCAACATGAAGAAGGGCCTTTTCCATGGGCCCGGCGTGGTGACGGGACACGGACCTTTCGGTACGCTCAAGGCGGATTCGTTCGACGCCGATCACTCCAAACAGCTTCTGCACCTTGTCGGTCATGTGCAGACGAATTTTTCAACCGTGGGGAACCACCACAAATGATCAGATGGGGTTGGTGCATAGCCGCGATCTTCGCGGCCACGGGTGCGCTGGCGGCAACCGCGGATATGGGTTTAAGCAAGCATGACGCCAGCGCGCCCATCCAGGTGTCTTCCGACCGTTTCGATGCCGATTTGAATTCCAAGAACGGCGTCTATGTCGGGAATGTGATCGTCATTCAGGGTGACTTCAAACTTCGCGCCGACAAGGTGCGCGTCGAAGCGCCGGACGGCAAACCCAACAAGATTTACGCCTACGGCAATGTCGTGTTCACCGCGCCCTCCGGCAACGCGCAGGGCGATAACGGTGTCTACGATGTGGTGCCGCGGTTGATCACCCTTACGGGCAAGGTCATCCTGACCAAAGAGAAGAATGTGATGCGCGGCTCGCTGCTGACCGTCAGCCTCGTCACCGGGATGGCGCAACTCGGTGCCAAAGGGATGCCTGGCGGCCGGGTTCAGAGTATCCTGACGCCGCCGCCGCAGAAGTCGCCGCCGCCAGCCTCTCCCACCCCGGCGCCGGCACCGGCGCACGTGCAAAACACCTATCCTTAGCCTTCACATTTCCTTAAGCACAAACAGGCATGTTTTTTGCCATGGCACAAAAAAAGCCCGCCGAACCTCAGAAAGTCGAGGACCAGGAGTCCCCGCAACAGGCCCGTCCCCGGGTCGTTGAGGGCGGCAAGGGCCTGGTCGTCACGCGGATCGGCAAGAGCTTCAACAAGCGTCCGGTGGTGCGCGGTGTGAGCCTGACGCTGAAGCGCGGAGAGGTTGTCGGCCTCCTCGGCCCCAACGGCGCCGGCAAGACAACGTCTTTTTATATCATCACGGGGCTGATCGCGCCGGATGCTGGGACCATCGAGATCGAAGGCACGGACATCACGCGCCTGCCGATGTATCGCCGCGCACGTCTGGGCATCGGCTATCTGCCGCAGGAAGCGTCGATCTTCCGCGGGCTCACAGCCGAACAGAATATCCGCGCCACCGCCGAACTGGTCGAGCCGGATCCCGGCAAGCTCGAGGCGATGGTGGAAGAGCTGCTGGCCGAATTCGGCATCAGCCATGTGCGCCACACACCATCGATCGCGCTGTCCGGCGGCGAGCGCCGTCGCGTGGAGATCGCCCGCGCTCTGGCGACACATCCGTCTTACATCCTGCTTGATGAGCCATTGGCTGGCATCGATCCGATCGCGGTCGGCGAGATCCGCGATCTCGTCAGGCATCTTAAAGACCGCGGCATCGGCGTTCTGATCACCGATCACAACGTGCGCGATGCGCTGGAGATCATCGACCGCGCCTATATCCTGCACGAAGGCCAGGTCATGAAAGAGGGAACGCCGTCGGAAATCGTCGCCGACCGCGACGTGCGCCGTGTGTATCTGGGAGAGAAATTCTCCCTATGAGTGTTGCGTAAGGTGTAAAGCGTATGGCGTTGGGGCAGCGTCTTGAGATCAGACAGGGGCAATCCCTTGTCATGACGCCGCAATTGCAGCAGGCGATCAAGCTGCTGCAACTGTCGAACATCGAACTCGCCGAGTACTGCGAACAGGAACTCGAAAAAAACCCGCTGCTGGAGCGCGACGACCGCGAACCTGCCGGCGACGCAGAGCGCGAAGCGGTTAAGTCCGAATCCGCAGAGAACGAAGGGCTGGACGCGGCGCTGTCGCGCGAGGATTTTTCGCGCAACGAAGACATGGATGCTTCGCGCGAGGATATGTACGACACGCCGGAGACCGGTGCGCCGATGCAGGCCACGCCGCTCACCGATTGGAGTACGGTCAGGAATTCACAGCGTTTCGACGGCGATGAAGACGTGCTGGAATCGTCCATCGCCTCTGGCGGATCGCTGAAGGATCATCTGGAGGAGCAACTCGCCATCGCGGCGCTTTCGCCGGAAAAGCGCCTGATCTGCCTGTCGCTGATCGACTCCGTGGATGAGGCGGGTTATCTGCGCGCCGATCTCGATGAATTGGCCGGCCGCCTCGGCACGCCGCGCGCGTGCGTGGACGACGTGCTCGCCGTTCTACAGGGCTTCGATCCCGTCGGCGTCGCCGCACGCGATCTCGCCGAATGTCTGAGCCTGCAACTGAAAGCGCAGGACCGTCTGGACCCCGCGATGGCGGCGTTGCTCACCCGTCTCGATCTTGTCGCGCGCCGGGAAATATCGGCGTTGTGCGCGCATTGCGGCGTCGATGCCGAAGATGTCGCCGACATGATCGCGGAAATCCGCGGTCTGACGCCGAAGCCGGGTCTCGCGTTCGGCACGGAACCGGTGCAGCCCGTGGTGCCCGATGTCTTTGTGAAGGAAGGCCCCGACGGGCTTTGGCATGTCGAACTGAACTCCGACACGCTGCCGCGCATGCTGGTCAACGCGCGCTATTACAACAAGGTCTCCGCCGGCGCGCGGGACCGGGAATCGAAGAACTATCTGACGGAATGCCTCAACAGCGCGAACTGGCTGGTGAAAAGCCTCGACCAGCGCGCGCGCACGATCCTGAAGGTCGCGAGCGAAATCGTGCGTCAGCAGGACGGTTTTCTCACCTATGGCGTGCGCCACTTGAGACCGCTCAATCTGCGAACCATCGCCGACGCGATCAAGATGCATGAATCGACGGTGAGCCGCGTCACCTCCAACAAATACATCGCAACGCCGCGCGGCGTATTTGAACTCAAATACTTTTTCACGGCCTCGATCCAGTCGGTGACCGGCTCCGAGGCGCATTCGGCGGAAGCCGTGCGCGACCGTATCCGCGAGATGATCGAGAACGAGGGAAAGCGGGAGATCCTGTCGGACGATCGGATCGTTTCGCTTCTTACCGCCGATGGCGTGAACATCGCGCGCCGGACCGTTGCAAAGTATCGCGAGGCCATGCGCATTCCGTCTTCGGTCGAAAGACGGCGGCTGAAATTCGGAGAATCGGCTGACGCCGGTCTTCGTTAATTGCAAGCGTTGACATTACGGAAGGCCGGGCCTACACGTCCCGCCGCTTTAGAATTGGCGCACCCATAAGGAACGGTTTTGAACAGTTCCAGAGTGCGTTTTTAATGCGTTGTTGCTGAGACTTTCACGCCTTGGAGCGTTCGGGAAATGGTCCGTAAGACGTCCTGCTTCATGCTCGTGCGCACCGGTTCGCGCTCTGCCATCAAAAGGTCATAAATGAACATCTCCGATCTGCTTGCGCCGGACGCCGTCATCGCGGCGTTGAGGGTTCACAGCAAGAAGCAGTTGTTGCAGGAACTGGCCACCCGCGCGGCCGCGCAGACCAAACTGCCCGAGCGCAAAATCTTCGAGATCCTCAACGAGCGCGAGCGTCTGGGCTCGACCGGCGTGGGGCAGGGCATTGCCATCCCGCATGGCCGCGTTGCGGAACTCGCAACCATCGTCGGTGTATTCGCGCGCCTCGAAAGTCCGATCGACTACGATGCGGTGGACAAGCAGCCCGTCGATCTCGTGTTCATGTTGCTTGCTCCCGCCGATGCCGGCGCCGATCACTTGAAGGCGCTGGCGCGTGTGTCGCGCCTCCTGCGTAACCAGCAGGCCGTCGAGAAACTTCGCGCCGCGACGAAAGCCGAAGCGCTCTACGCCATCCTCACCGAACCGACGCTGAGCGCGAACTCGCGCGCGGCATAGTTCCTAGCCGTTGCGAAACGACAAAGGGCCGGAGCGTCGCTCCGGCCCTTCGCATATTCGATGTTCGTCCGTATCAGTGCACGCTCACCGGCGTCAGGTCGTTCTGCACCGCCGCGCCATAGGCTGAGGCGTATGCGTCCGTATAGCCGAGCACGCGGCCATCGACGCCGTGCAGGACGTAGAGCTTCATTCCGGGCGGCAATTCGATGCCCGCGGGAATGATGCCGAGGCGATGCGCTTCTTCAGAGCCCGTCGGCTTGATGTAAGCGATGCGGCCCTGGTCATTTCCCTCAGGGGTGAATTCAACTTCGAAATCGTCGGTCATGACTGACCTCCTTCTCCGGCCCTGCGTCTCTCGACGGATGC
>CAZCJI010000103.1:0-8980 GCA_964498625.1 uncultured Rhizobium sp. | reverse complement strand
ATGCATCCGTCCACAACGGCGCCGCAGCACGCACCGCCCATGCCCGCGCAAAGCGTGCATGTGCCGGCACCCGCGCCGCCAGTGACGGAGAGCGCCCCCATGCGCATGATCGAGGGGATCATCGTCTGGATCGGTTCGCCCACCTCGCTTGTGATCCACACGATCATCTTCGCCGGATTTTTCACGGTCTCGTTCCTCAAATGGGTCTCGTGGGACCTGATGTTCGCGGTGCTGACGAATGTCGTGTCGCTGGAAGCGATCTATCTCGCGATCTTCATTCAGATGAGCGTCAACCGGCAGGCCGCGAGCCTGAAGGTGGTCGAAGAAGACGTCGGCGACATTCAGGAAAACATCGAAGAGCTGGGCGAGAATGTCGAGGAGCTCGGCGAAAACGTCGAAGAGCTCGGCGAGAATGTCGAGGAACTTGGCGAAAACGTCGAAGACCTGAAGGAAGACGTGGAAGACATTCAGGAAGACATCGGCGATATCAGCGAGGACGACGATGATGACGTCCATGACCGCAAGCAGGCCGAGATGCTCGAAGCGCTGACGAACGACATCAAGACGATGCTCAGGCATCTCGAGACGTTGAAAGGCAAATAGCGTCCGCTATTTCTGTTCCGGCTCGAAATTGAGCGCGGCGCCATTCATGCAATAGCGAAGCCCCGTGTCGGTCGGTCCGTCTTCAAACACATGGCCGAGATGACCGCCGCATTTTGCGCAGAGAACTTCTTCGCGCACCATTCCGTGGCTTCTGTCTTCGACCGTCGCGACCGCGCCCTGTTTCGCCTTGTCGAAACTCGGCCAGCCGCAATGCGCATTGAACTTGGTGCCGGAGTCGAACAGTTCGGCACCGCAGCCCGCGCAGATATAGCCGCCCCTGCGCTGTTCGTCGTTCAGAGCGCTCGATCCCGGCCGCTCGGTGCCGTGTTGGCGCAGGATCCGGTATTGCTCCGGCGAGAGTTCGCGCTGCCATTCCTCGTCGCTCTTGGAAACCGGGAATTTGCTGTCCGTCATCCTACAGGCCCGCGTCCTTGATTACGCTGCGCAACGTATCGCCCAGCTTGCCTTTGTTGCCGAAGTCCCAAGTCCCGCCATAGCCGATATCGTCGATGCGCCAGCCCTGGGGCGTGACGACGAGATAGATCGTGTCGGTCCAGGTGAAAGGCTTGTCCTTCGGATTGTTGGTCTTGCCAGGATCGTAGGTGAGCGTCACAGCACAATGACCGGCCTTTGCATCGCCGCTGCAGGCACCCACCTTGTAAGCAGTCGCGCCTTCAAAATTGGCCGTGAACAGATCGCCTTCGATCAGCGGCGGCGAATCCTTGTTGGCCTTGGCGAATTTTTCTTCCGCTTCGTCGCCCCGCTTCAAGAGCGCATCGAGCGCGGGAGAGATAAAAGGCTCGTATTTCGCACGCGCCTTTGCATCCGGAATGCCATCGGAAGGATGGAAGGTGGAATACGCGCCATAGAACCCGCTGACGGCTTTGGCCATGTCGCCCGTATCGGCCGCGAAGGCCGTGCCAGTACAGGCGAACAGCAAAACCGAAGCGGCAAGAAATGTCTTCACGAACGCGTCTTCAGCAGATCGCGGATTTCACGCAGCAGGACAACGTCCTCCGGCGGAGCAGCCGGAGCCGCGGGCTCTTCCGGTTTCGCCTGAACGCGATTGATGCCGCGGATCAAAAGGAAAAGAGCCAGCGCCACGATCAGGAAGTTGATGATCGTGTTCACGAAGACGCCGTAGTTGATCGTCACGGCGCCAGCCTTTTGTGCTTCGGCAAGCGTCGTGAATTGCGCGCCTTTCAGTGTGATGAAGAAGTTCGAGAAGTCGATGCCGCCCATGGCATAGCCAATAGGAGGCATGATGATGTCCTTGACCAACGAGGCGACGATGGCGCCGAACGCGGCGCCGATGACCACACCGACCGCGAGATCGATGACATTTCCGCGCATCGCAAATTTCTTGAACTCTGCAAACATGACGGGCGCTCCCAAGAATCCTTGAAAGGCTAATCGCGGGCGAGCCGATCAACAAGCCTGAGAAAGAGTAGCCCGGCGACAGCGCCAGAGATCGCGCCGAGGGTATTGGCGAATTCGTCGCCCCATTCGGCATCGCGGCCTGTCATGCCCTGGATGATCTCGAGCGCGCCACCGAACGCGATCAGGGCTAATACCGCATAGAACAGCGTGCGGCGGGATTTCAGCGACAGAGCGGCAAGCCCGGCAAGTCCGAAATAGGCGGTGAAGTGGAGCAGCTTGTCCCAGACATACACTTCGAAATGCGGCGGTGAGGGCGTGAGTTCGCCCCACATCACCACGGCGACGGCCGGCCAGAACAGAATTACCGCCAACCGATTCAGAATCTTCAAGAAACCCGCCCGCGCCGAACAAACCAACGGTCATAGTACAGGCAATTGCGGCGTGTTTCAGGCCGTCTGCACCGCCGCGACCGGAACGTCAGGCACGGTGATCTCGAACGACGTGCCGAGGCTCGAAAACTGAACATCCAACACGGCATGCAATTCCTGGCAGAAGCCAAGGAGGCTGCGGATCACACGCGAGGCTCGAAAACTGAACATCCAACACGGCATGCAATTCCTGGCAGAGGCTGCGGATCACACGGAAGCCAAGATCGCCGTCCTTTGCCGGGTCGAAGCCTTCCGGCAGGCCGATGCCGTCATCATCGACGGTCAGGACAAGCGCATTTCCGCGCACATCACATGCCACGCTCAGACGCAGCGGCACGCCGGCAGGATGGGCATATTTCAATGCGTTGAGGATCATCTCGTTAACAATCAGCGTGAGGGGCTGAACGAGTTTCGTGGGTATCGCACAATTGTTGTAGCGATAGTCCACATGGACCGGCTGCTGATCCGAGGAGAACGCCGCCACGAGTCCGGAACAGATCTCGTGCAGATGGGCCGAAAGCGACTGTCCCATCGGGCATTTTGGCGAGGCGATGGTGGACCTGGGCCACGGTCGAGATGCGCGCAGCGATTCCATCCAGAAGAAGACGTGTCTCTGCCGCTGAATAGCTCTTGTTGGTCTTGCCGATGGCACTCGCCTGAAGCCGGACCAGACCCCCCAGAAGGGCGAGGCTGTTTCCGATCCGATGGTCGGCTTCGGCGGCAGCATTATGGTTGGTGGTTGGGGCGATCCTGTTCATAGCGCCTCCTTTCAGCAAAAAATTAGAGTGTCAGGCACGATGAAGCAAGGAATAGTTTAGTAAAATCAGTAGTTTAAGTTAGACAAGGTCCGATAATCCTGCTTCAGCGAATTCTACTCACGGAACCAATGTTCCGCTTGAATGTTATAAGTAAAACACTTAAATTACTCATTATACTAACTTTGTACGGAATCGAACGGACGATAAAAAATGGCTGCTGATCTAACACGCGGCGAACGTCTCCAAATCATGTTGACACCCCGGGAACTTGAGGCGGTCGACAACTGGCGCTTTGCGCGCCGTATGCCGAGCCGCGCCGCGGCCGTCCGGGAACTTTTGAAGCGCGGGCTGAGTGCGGAGGGTTTTGACCTGGCGGATGGCGGCAGCCATTCCAAGGATTTCGGTGTTGTCGGGGAGCCTTCGAGCAGCCCGACCCGTGACCGCGACGAAAAAGCAGCGAAAGCGGGAAGAAGCGAGGAATAGCGCGCTTCGCGCTTGCCTTTTTACCTGCATCTCCTTTAGAACCCGCCCTCTTTCGGGCCGACCGGCGTAAGGGCATGCCGTGGCGGTCCCAAATGGAAAACAGGGCTTCGCGCCCAGGGAGACCAAAATGCCCAAGATGAAGACCAAATCGGGCGCGAAGAAGCGCTTCAAACTCACTGCGACCGGCAAGATCAAACACGGCGGCGTCGGCAAGCGCCACGGCATGATCAAGCGCAGCAACGAGCAGCTCCGCGATCAGCGCGGCACGCATGTCATTTCCGCGTCCGAAAACCAGCGCATCAAGCGCTGGATGCCGTACGCGTAAGGGAGGCTCATAGATGTCACGCTCTCCCCGTTCCGTACCGTCGCACGCGCGCCGCAAGAAAGTCTTCAAGGCTGCGAAGGGCTTTTACGGCCGCCGCAAGAACAACATCACCACGGCCAACGCCGCGGTCGATCGCTCGCTGCAGCACAACTACATCGGCCGCAAGGAGAAGAAGCGCAATTTCCGCGCGCTCTGGATCCAGCGCATCAATGCCGGTTGCCGCGAATACGGCCTGACCTACAGCCGATTTATCAGCGGGCTCGCGAAGGCCGGGATCGACATCGACCGCAAGGTTCTGTCGGACCTCGCCATCCATGAGCCCGCAGCCTTCAAGGCTCTGGTGGATCAGGCTGCAGCCAACACGCCCGCAGCGTCGTAACGTCCAGACTCCATCGGAGCTAGGCAGGCCTTGGCATTCGTCCAAGGCCGTGTTTCAAGCCGTTCCGACAGGGGTTTTTGATGAGCGATATCCAAAGTCTTGAGCGCGATATCTTCGCGTCCATCGGCGCTGCTTCCGACGAAGCCGTACTCGAAAACGTGCGCGTCGGTGCGCTCGGCAAGAAGGGCTCGATCAGCGAGTTGTTGAAGACGCTCGGAACGATGTCTCCGGATGAGCGCAAGGCCAACGGCCCCCTGTTCAACACGCTGCGCGACCGCGTCACCGATGCGATTGCCGCGCGCAAGAGCGAGCTTGCGAACGCTGCGCTGAACGCGCGCCTTGCGTCCGAACGCATCGACGTGACTTTGCCGGTCCGGCCGGAGCCGGTGGGCACGATCCATCCCGTGAGTCAGGTGCTGGACGAGGTGACCGCGATCTTCGCCGATCTCGGTTTCGCCGTCGCTGAAGGGCCGGACATCGAGTTCGATGATTATAATTTCACCAAGCTGAACATCCCCGCCGACCATCCGGCACGGCAGATGCACGACACGTTTTATGTGGCGAAGCAGGCCGATGGTTCGCAGCACGTTCTGCGCACGCATACGTCGCCGGTGCAGGTGCGCACGATGCTGAGGCAGAAGCCGCCGATCCGGATCATTTCGCCGGGCCGCACCTATCGCGTCGATTCCGACGCCACGCATTCGCCCATGTTCCACCAGTACGAAGGTCTGGTGATCGACGAGAACATCAATCTCGGCCAGCTCAAATGGGTGCTGGAGGAATTCTACAAGGCGTTCTTCGAAGTGAAGCAGGTCGAGCTGCGCGCGCGGCCATCCTATTTCCCGTTCACTGAGCCGAGCGTGGAATGGGATCTGCGTTGCGACCGCTCCGTGCCCGGCAAGATCACCTTCGGCACCGGCAATGACTGGCTGGAGCTTGCGGGTTCCGGCATGGTGCATCCGCGCGTGCTGGAAATGTGCGGCATAGACCCTACAAAATATTCCGGCTTCGCATTCGGCGGCGGCCTCGATCGTCTTGCGATGCTGAAATACGGCATTCCGGATATCCGTCCGTTCTTCGAATCCGATATGCGATGGCTGCGCCACTTCGGATTCGCCGCGTTGGATGTGCCCACGCTTGACGGAGGGCTCAGCCGATGAAATTCACGCTCTCCTGGCTGAAGGCGCCGCTCGACACCGACGCAGACGCGAACACGATAGCCGACAAGCTCACCTCGATCGGTCTGGAAGTGGAATCGGTTGAAGATGCCGGCGCGCGGCTCAAGGATTTCACCGTTGCCTATGTCATTTCCGCCGATAAACATCCCAACGCCGACAAACTGAAGCTCTGCATGGTCGATGATGGGTCGGGCGCGCCAATCCAAGTCGTCTGCGGCGCACCGAACGCGCACACCAGCATGAAGGCCGTGTTCGCGAAACCCGGCGTGGTGATTCCGGTGAGCGGCGAAGCGCTCAAGATCGGCACCATCCGGGGTCTGGAATCGCGCGGCATGTTGTGTTCGTCGCGCGAGCTTCTGCTGGGCGACGATCACAGCGGGATCATCGAACTTCCCCCCGATGCGGTCGTCGGCGAACCGGCTGCGAAAGCGCTGGGCCTCAACGACCCGGTGATCGACGTTTCGATCACGCCCAACCGTGGTGACGCGACGAGTGTCTACGGTATCGCGCGCGATCTGGCGGCGAGCGGTCTTGGCCGGTTGCGTGAAGGCGACCTCACGCCGGTGCCGGGCAAGTTCAAATCACCCATCACGACCGCGCTCGATTTCCCTGCCGGCGAAGAGCACGCCGCCCCGATGTTTGCCGGCCGCCTGATCCGTGGCGTCAAGAACGGGACATCGCCCGCATGGCTGCAGGATTGGCTGAAGGCCGTCGGCCTGCGCCCGATTTCGGCGCTGGTCGATATCACCAATTTCCTCTCGCTCGACCGCGGACGTCCGCTGCATGTGTTCGACGCAGCAAAGCTCAAAGGCAATCTGCGCGCTCGCTTCGCGAAAGACGGCGAGCAGCTGCTCGCGCTCGACGGCAAGACCTACACGCTGGACTCGGGCATGGTCGTGATTGCCGACGATGAAGCCGCGCGCGGCATTGGTGGCGTGATGGGCGGCGAGGATTCCTCCTGCACCGACACGACCACCGACGTGTTTGTGGAATCGGCGCTGTTCGATCCGATCCGCATCGCGCGCGCGGGCCGCATTCTCGGAATCCTGTCCGACGCACGCTACCGCTTCGAGCGCGGCGTCGATCCGGAATTTGTCGTGCCCGGCCTCGAACTCGCGACCAGGATGATCCTGAATTTCTGCGGCGGCGAACCCAGCGAGATCGTCGTCGCCGGTAGCCCGCCCAACTGGCGTCGCGAGATCGCGTTCGATGTCACACGGGTAAAGCAGCTCGGCGGCATCGACGTGGCGAAGTCTGAGGTCATCGATATCCTCACCCGTCTCGGTTTCAGCGTGAAGGACGGCACGACACTCAGCGTTACGCCGCCGTCCTGGCGTCCTGACATCGAAGGCTCCGCCGATCTGGTGGAAGAGGTCGTGCGCATCCACGGCCTCGACAAAGTGCCGTCGATTCCGCTGGCGCGCACTGAAGCCGTTGCCAAGGCAACGCTGACGTCGTCGCAACGCCGCACGCGCATCGTGCGCCGCGCACTCGCGTCTCGGGGCTTCCATGAGACGATCAATTTCAGCTTCATTCCTCGCGAGCATGCCAAATTGTTCGGTGGTGGCGACGATGCGCGCCAGCTCGAAAACCCCATCGCCGCGGATCTGGATGCGATGCGGCCGAGCGTGCTGCCTTCGCTGCTCGCGGCCGCGCAGCGCAATCAGGCGCGGGGCTTCAACGAGCTGATGCTGTTCGAAATCGGCGCGCAATTCGAAAGCGGCATGCCGGAGGCACAGAACCATGTCGCCGCCGGCATCCGCGTCGGCGCTGGTGCGCGTTCCTGGTCGAAATCGGCCCACGCCGCAGATGCCTTCGACACCAAAGCCGATATGCTGGTTGCGCTCGACGCTGCGATGGGCGCACCGATGACAGCGCCGGTGAAGGCCGGTGCCGCGGCTTGGTATCATCCCGGCCGCTCCGGCACGCTGGCGCTCGGCCCCAAAATCATCGCGCAGTTCGGCGAACTACATCCCGCGATCCTTGCCGCCTTCGACATCAGGGGGCCGGCGAGCGCGTTCGAAATTTTCCTCGACGCGATTCCGGAATCGAAAGCAAAAGGCAAAGCCCGTCCGGCCTTCGCGCCGTCGCTCTATCAGGCGGTGGAACGCGACTTCGCGTTCGTCGTCAATACGAAAGTCACGGCGGAAGACGTGCTGAAAGCTGCGAAAGGTGCGGACCGCGCACTGATCGAGCGTGCCGATCTGTTCGACGTCTATGAAGGCAAGGGCGTGGCCGAGGGCAAGAAATCGCTCGCCATCTCCGTGCGCCTGCAGCCCAAAGATAAGACGCTGACCGACGCCGAGATCGAAGCCGTAGCGCAGAAGATCGTCGCCGCGGTGACGAAATCCACGGGTGCGGTTCTTCGGAGCTAACGCCGAGTTGCTCTCATGCTCCGACAAGCTCAGCATGAGAGAGCGCATAACCCCTCACCCTGAGCTTGTCGAAGGGTGAGGGCAGTCATCTGTGGGAGGATTTCATGAGATCGCTCTTCCTCGCGTTCGTCGGCATTCTTCTGGTCACGCCCGCGCTCGCGCAGCAGGCGACGTTCAACGATCCGCTTGTCGATCACCTCGCCGGAAAATGGGTGCTGACCGGCCAGATGGACAAAGGCGCGGTTACGCACGATTTCACGGCCGAATGGGTGCTTGCGCATCAATATCTCGAAATCCATGAGGTCTCGCGCGAGAAGAACAAGGACAGCTCACCTGTCTATCAGGCGAAAGTGTTCATCGGCTGGGACGCAGGCAAGAAGATCTACGACTGCGTCTGGCTGGACGATTACGGCAGCATCTCCACCCAGTCGCTGGGCTATGCGACGCCCAACGGCCACAGCATCGCCTTCGTCTTCCACAACCGCGACGACGCCGGCAGCTTTCACACCACCTTCACCTGGCATCCTGAAAACGGCACGTGGGCGATGGACATGGACAATGTGGATCCATCCGGCAAAGCCCAGCCTTTCGCGCGCGCGACGCTGACGGCAGCGAAGTAGTTATGCTGCAATCAGCAGCTTCGGCTGCACGCCGAATTGCGCGGCGAGCCGTTCGTATTCCGCTTTCGCGCTCGCGTTCGCGCGCTGATGACGCTCAGCGAAGATGAATTCGTTCTTGAGCGAATGTTCGAGGCCGGTAAGTTCGGTGACGCGGACCTTGTAGCCATACGCTTCGAGATATAATCCGCGCATCACGTTGGTCAGATGCGCGCCGAATTCGCGGCGCTGGATCGGGTGACGCCAGAGCTGACGTTCCGGCTTCTTCGAGCCTTCAAGTTCGGATGCGATCTCCGCCTGACAACAGGGCACCAGTGCGATGAACTTGGCGTCGTTCTTAAGCGCGAACAGGATCGCTTCATCCGTTGCCGTATCACAAGCATGCAGAGCGGTGACGATGTCGGCTTTGCCATCCGGCAATACCGCATCGCGGATTGCGCCTTCGACAAAGCGC
>CAZCJI010000102.1:0-8995 GCA_964498625.1 uncultured Rhizobium sp. | reverse complement strand
CGCGGAGGCGATGAAGGCGCACGGCATCGAGGGCATCGATCTTCTGGTGTGCAATCTCTATCCGTTCGAGGCGACCGTCGCGAAAGGCGCCGGTTTCGATGAGACGATCGAAAACATCGACATTGGCGGGCCGGCGATGACACGTTCGGCGGCGAAAAACCATGGCTGGGTCACGATCGTCGTCGATCCCGAAGACTACGCCACCGTGCTTTCCGAAATGGATGCGAATAACGGTGCGACCACCCCGGCGCTGCGCCGCACGCTTGCGCAGCGGGCCTTTGCGCGCACTGGCGCCTACGATGCGGCCGTCTCCAACTGGTTCGCCGGCCAGCTTGAAAACGACGGCGAGAAAAACCCGCCGCGCCGTCGCGTGCTCGGCGGTCATTTGCGCCAGGCATTGCGCTACGGCGAAAATCCGCATCAATCCGCGGCGTTCTACACCACCGGTGAGAAGCGCCACGGCGTCGCCACCGCCGAGCAGCTTCAGGGAAAAGAGCTTTCCTACAACAACATCAACGACACCGATGCGGCCTATGAACTCGTCGCCGAATTCGGCACGGATCAGGCCGCCTGCGCGATCATCAAGCATGCAAATCCCTGCGGCGTTGCGCTCGGCCGCGACATGGTGGAGGCTTACAAGAAAGCACTTGCCTGCGATCCGGTGAGCGCGTTCGGCGGGATATTGGCATTCAATCGCAAGCTCGATGGCACGACAGCGGAAGAAATCTCCAAACTCTTCACCGAAGTGATCATCGCGCCGGATGCCGACGAAGACGCGCGCAAAATCCTTTCCGCGCGCCGCAATCTGCGCCTGTTGATTGCCGGCGGTCTGCCCGATCCGCGCAGCACCGGCCTCACCTATCGCACCGTTGCCGGCGGCTTTCTGGTGCAGACGCGCGACAACGGGCACATAGCCAAAGCCGATCTCAAGATCGTCACCAAGCGTCAGCCGAGCGATCAGGAACTGGCCGATATGCTGTTCGCTTTCACCATCGGCAAACACGTCAAGTCGAACACGATCGTGTACGCCAAAGACGGCCAGACCGCCGGTATCGGTGCAGGACAAATGAGCCGTGTCGATGCGGCGCGCATCGCAGCACTCAAGGCGAAGGAAGCACAAGCCGCTGCCGGCTGGGCAGAGCCGCTGACGAAGGGCTCAGCCGCCGCATCGGATGCATTCTTTCCGTTTGCGGACGGCTTGCTCACCGTGGCGGAAGCCGGTGCGACCGCGGTGATCCAGCCCGGCGGTTCGATCCGCGACGACGAAGTCATCAAAGCAGCGGACGACAAGGGCCTCGCGATGGCCTTTACCGGCATGCGCCACTTCCGGCACTGAACCGTTTAGCGATTCATCTTCGGCTGATAACGCTCGCGCAGATCGCGCGCCGCGTTGATGCACCATTCGCTATTTGCCGAAGCACTGACATAGACGCCCTCCGCGCCATATTCGCGCTGCGCACGCCTCCAGATATCGGTCAGCATGAAAAGATCGCGAACAGACGCTGCGTCGGCGATGTAAACAGGCTCCGGTTCGCGCTTGGTGATGATGACCACACCGCCGCGCTGCGGCAGCCCCCTCAGATTGGTCATATCCACCAGCGAGAAATGATGGTCCTGCCCATTCAATCCCTGGTAGCTAACTGCCTTCTGCATGTACACCCTGTGTTCCCAATGACACCATACTTTAATACTAATTCCGCGAAGGCGTTGCCTGTTTTGTGCGCTTTCGGACACAAAAATGCAGGATTTTGCAAGCGTAAGCGGCAGAAATTCGCTTTTACCCTTTATTTTCGCGGCGGTGCCATCCGCACGAACGCGCCAAGATGGCTCTCGATCTGGCCTAATCGCTCACAAAAATTTTTTGTCTAACGTTAACCAAGTCACAATCGAGCGATAGCTGAACGGTTCCAAAGGCTTTTCGAAAAACCCGCCTTTTGGCGCATTCGCATCCGCCTTGCACGGGCACTTCCCGAATCGCGCGCAATCCTTAACGTTAACGTCGCGTGCGACCGGCAGAGTCGATCAGCGCGAAGGGTGGCGGGGGTTTGCCATGAGTGGGAAGTCTTTGGGCGCGGTTGCGGGATTGCGCCGGTTTGTGATCGCGATTTTTGCTGGCGCGGCATCGCTCGCGTGCGTGAACAGCGGCGCGATCGCCGATTTCACGGACGGCGCCATCGCTGCCAAGCGGATCAGCGAGGAAACCGGCATCCGCATCTGGCGCAAGGCCGCGTGGCAGGACGACGACTTCCTGTCGGAAACGCAGCTCGGCGACACCTACGCCAGTGAGAACGGCGACAACAAGTTCTACGACCCTGTCGAGGCCTATGTCTGGTACTTCCTCGCCTCTCACAGCAACAGAATCGCGGAGCATATCGGCGACGGCGCCGCACGGCGCGCCATCTCCAACGATGTCCACCGCGCGCTGTGGCATCAGAACAAGTTGATGGTCTTGCTCACTGCCGACGAACGGCAGGAGGCGCGCAATCGCATCATCTATATCCTGTCCTGCCGTGGCGCTGACGGGTTTATGCAGCTCGGCCGGATTCATTCCACCGGCATGAATGGCAATGGCGGCGGCGATTACGGCGACAGTCCTGAAACCTATGGCGCGCTATCCGACGTGTCCCGGTCCTATAATTCCTTCCATGACCGGGCCGAGCGTGAATTCAACTACGGCCGGGAAGCGCAAGCGCGCCAGATGATGGGCATCGCGTCCAATTCGGTGATCGTGCCGAACGACGGCGAGGCGCTGACCTACTTCCACATCGCCGACGCGATGGGGCACCCCCTGGCCAAGGAATATCTTCGCGGGCTCGACCACGGCGTGCGGCGTAGTTCACCGCTCGGCAATCGCATCGGCGACGAAGCCATCAAGAAGGCCGGCACATGGTCGCCGCCCTTCGAGTACTACCCTGCAGGGAGCAACAGCAGCGGCGTTCCGTATACGGATGAATGTTACGCGACCATCGACAGACAGCGCGCGCTCGTCCTCGCGGTGACGCAGATGCCGGCTCATGCCGCCGAGCATGCGGTAAGCTTTCTCGGCTGGCCTGCGACTGCGCAAGGCGTGCAGCGGTTCCAGTCCTCGCTCGTCGATACACCAACCGGCCGTCTGACCGCGGCTGAAACCGTGCGCGCGATCCAGATGGCGGCGATCCGCGGCGATGCGTCGTCGCAGAACACGCTGGGTGTGATGTATGCGCACGGCATCGGCGTGCTGCGCAACTTCGTGCGCGCCGAATACTGGTTCAAGAAGGCCGCCGACCAGCGGTTCGGCGCCGCGCTCTATCATCTGGGCGTGCTTTACAAAGCCGGGCCCGAAGGCATCCATCAGGATCTGTCGAAAGCGAACGACTATTTCACCGCATCCGCGCTGGCCGGTTTCCGGCCGACCATGAATCAACTCGGCGATCTTCTGAACGCCGCGGCGTCCGGGCCGTCACGCCCCGGACAACATTAGGAGACATCCCATGACGACAAAGCGTTTCACGCTTGCGGGTCTGATGAGCACAGCGGTCTGCGCGCTCATGCTGCTGAACGCGCCGGAAGCACGCGCGCAGGTGGCGGCGCAGGACAGCGTCATGCTCGACCCCTTCGACCCTGTGCCGGAAATCCAGTTCAGGCATTTTGGTGGCGCCGGCTGCTGGGACGATTGCGAATACCGCGACTGCAACGATGGCTGCCGCTCGCATTGCTATCGCGGCTGCCACCCTGCGCGCTATAGCCGTGAACGCCGTTTCGATCGCGATGCAACGCGCGTCGAGCGCGACGACCGGCATTTCCGCTATGACGAAGACCGATTCAACCGCGATGCCAGCGAATTTGAGCGTGCCGACCGCGAGTGGCACGCGCGCTATGGCATGGACGGGCGCTGGGATCAGGACCCGGGCTGGACCGAAGATCCTCGTTGGGATCGTGACAATACGTGGGAACGCGACGGTCGCGATGGCGATTGGCGCCAGGGAGCGGCTCATCGTCATGAAGAGCATGTGCAGGAGCGTCGCGAAGAACACCGGGAAGACCGAGCGGCGGCGCGTGCCGTCGAAGACGATGACTATGACGACGACGATTACCGCTATGACCGTGAGCGCCGCTGAGCGAAATCCGGCGGCCCAGGCCAAGCTCTGCGACTTTATCGGCGAATACCCCTTGGGGATTGCGTCCGGGAAGCGGTCTTGCGGCTGCCAATGGCGGTGAACGATCGTTGTTTGGGAAGGATTCGCTCCGTCAGACTTCCGAGCGTTCTTCCTTCACGAACAGCATCCAGATCCAGCCAGCGGCCAGCAGCACGACGATAGCGACCATGCCGCCGCGCTGGCTGTGCGTCCACCAGGTCATCCAGGACACGGCGACAGGCGCGAGGAAGGTTGCGGCGGTTCCCGAAAGCGACATCAGGCCGAAGAACTCCGTCATCTTCTCGATCGGCGCAATGCGCGCGAGCATGGTGCGGTTGTTGGCATAGGCGCCGACCACGAACATCGCGTTCAGACAGCCGAGCCCGGCGTAGATGAACTTCGGCCAGGTGTTGAAGAATGGAATGGGAAGCGTCGCCGGCGCGTTGGGATCGACCGCGATGAACCAGAATAAGCGGTCAGGTCCCATTGTCAGCCCGACGGCAAAGCACAACGCGGTGCCGCCGACGGTAACGAGCAACGCAGCCTTCGAGCCGAACCGGTTGTCGATCCAGCCGCCGAGAAACCCGCCGACCGCGCCGAAAAACACCATCGACAGTCCGAACGTGATCAGCGGCAGGGTCGAAAAATGAAATGTGCCGGCGACGTAGATTCCCGTGAAGGTGAGAACGCCGGTCAGGCCATCGTTAAACAGCGTGCGCGCGCCGATGTAGTGCGCGACATTCTTGTAGCGCTTAAGGCTGCGCAGCGTGACCACGACCGCCGCAATGCCATCGCGGATCGCACGCGTGAGCGGGATGCCGCTCGGCGCACGATCCGGCGTAAAAAGGAACAGGGGAACCGCGAAGATCAGCATCCACACTGCAGAGATCGGACCCGACAGACGTTCCGGCACGCCATCGGGAAGATCGAACCAGCTGTGCGGCAGGACGAACGCAAAGAGGAATAGGAGCATCAACAGGAAGCCAGATCCGCTGCCAAGCGCGTATGCCAGACCAGACAAACCGCCGACTCGCGACGGCGGCGCGATCCGCGACAGCATGGCGCCGTGAAAGGCGTTCGAGAACTCGAACGTCATGTTGTTCACGATCATCGCAGCGCTGAAGATGAAGATCTGCGCCGGCGTGGAATCCAGCGCGCCGAACCAGGTTCCTGCAAAACTCACCACCATCAGCACGCTGAACAGCGCGAGCCACGGCTTGCGCGGCCCGCCGCGGTCGGCAATGGCGCCGAAGAACGGGCATAGAACCGCGGTGATATAGCCGCTCCACGCGGTGATATTGCCCCATAGTTCCTGTCCACGGATGGGATCGCGGATCATCGCCGTGGCCAGGAACGGCGAGATCACGTAAATCTGGAACACGACATTCGGGTCGCGCGCGCCCTCGAACAATGCCCACGACCACTGACCGAGACGGCTTGCGGGCACACCGCCTTCGGCCGTGAGTTCGGCGACGCCCGCTTCGGCGGCGAGGAGGGTCTCGGTGTTCGACATCAGATCGCCGTTGCGCGCTGTTCTTTGACGAAGAGCATCAGGAACAGGCCAACGCCCAGGAACAGTGTCTCGCCAAGCAATCCAACGCGCTGGTTATGCGCGACCAGAGTCAGCCAGCCGATGAATCCGGTCGCGAGGAAACTGGTCGACTGTCCCGACAGCGAGTAGAGCCCGAAGAACTCGGTCATCTTCTCCGCCGGCGCGATGCGCGCCAGCATGGTGCGGCTGTTGGCATAACCTGCGGTAATAAGGACGGCAATGAAGTTGACGATCGCGAGGAAGATCACCTCCGGCCATGTATTGAAGAACGGCAGTGACCACACATGTGGCGCATGTACGTCATAAGGAATAAACCAGAAAATGCGGTCTGGCCCCATTGTCAGCGATAACAGGCCAATCAGCGTGGTCCCTCCTATGGAAATGAAAATCGCGTTCTTGGAGCCGAAGCGGTTGTCGATCCAGCCTCCGAAGAACCCGCCGAACACGGCGAAGATGCTGAGCTCGACGCCATAGGAAAGGAGTTGGATCGGGCCCCAGCCGAACGTGCTGGAGGCATAGATGCCGCCGAACAGAAGGACCGCTGTCATGCCATCGTTGAAGAACAACCGCGCCAGAAGATACATGCCGACATTGCGGTAGTGCTTCAGGCTCCGGATCGTCGCGATCACGCTCTTCACACCGGCGATCATCGCCTGATGCAGCTTCAGGTTCGATGCCGGCGTATCCGGTGTGAACAAAAACAGCGGCAGGCTGAAAATGAGCAGCCAGACCGCGCTCACCGGTCCAGACAGACGTTCCGGCTCGTGCAGGCTCTGATCGATTCCGAACAGGGGATGCGCGGGAATAAAGCTCCAGCCGATTTTTCCGGGCAGCGCGAAGGCGATCAGCATGAACAGCAGCAGGAGGATGCCCGCGAAATTGCCGAGCGCGAGTCCCAATCCCGAGAGACCGGCGATCCGGCGGTGGCTTGCGATCGTGGGCAACAACGAATTGTGAAACACGGTGGAGAATTCATACGCCACATTGGCAATGGCGATCATCGCGCCGACAAAGAACACACCCTGCGCGTCCGAATCCGCTCTGGAGAACCACATCATAAAACTCGCGCCGGCGAGGATTATTGCGTAGAGCGCGACCCAGGGCTTGCGCCGCCCGCCGCGATCCGCGATTGCGCCCAGAAAAGGCGCCAGAATTGCAATGAAAATCCCGCTATAGGCCTGAATGACGCCGGCAATGCCCTGCCCGCAGGCGCCGCGCGGCATGTTCGAACCGCAATAGCCGGCGGGCACGACATAGTTCGCGAAATACGGGGTGAACAGATAGATCCAAACCAGAAGAATGTATGGATTGCGCGCCCATTCGAACATCGCCCACGACATCTGGCCCAAACGGCTGGCGGCGGGATTACCTGTCGTCGCGGTCTCGTCACGGGCATGAAGCCACTGTGCGAGTCCGGCGGCTTCCGCAACGGCAATCGTACCTGGGTCGGAATCGGGGATCTGGGACGCGGCTTCGCGTTCAGTTGATGAGCTCACCCGCATCCACTCCCCAAATCCGTGTTCTGTCGATCCAGCCTTTCTGGCCACTGGCTGCGATCTCGCAGAATTGAGGCTTGCATGCCTTGAGCTTGGCGACAACGCCGGGTTCGGCCTTCGCCACGACGCTTGATCCCTCATCGGCTCCGGCATGAAGCGCCGCCGTACCCTTGCCGACAACCAGAACGGTCCGCTGGTCGGAGAGCATGGTCTGGCTCATCCAGCCGGTCGTGCCATCGGCGTCACGCACCTTCCTCCAGCTTTCGTAACCGGAAAGAAGCTGGAGCGGATAGTCCTTGCGCTTGTAGACGAAGAGGATGCGGTGCTGATAGGTCGGCCCTTCACGAAGGAACGCTTTGTCGCTGCGCAGGCTGACATAACGGGCCGCCGAAACCGGACCGGTCACCATCATCAGCGCAAGCACAAGAGCGATTCGACGCATCGTGAAAAGTGTTTTAGCCGCTTGACCGCGTGCCGCAAACGCTTTGCTTGACGCTTGGGCCAATGCAACGGCTAATAGCGCCAGAACCGTTGGGAACGCTGGTCATGGCCGCCGCCAAGAAGCCGCTGGTGATCGTCACGCGCAAGCTGCCGGACGCGATCGAAACGCGCATGCGTGAGCTTTTCGACACGCGCCTGAACCACGACGACAAGCCGATGACCCAGGCCGAGCTGATCGAGGCCGTCAAAACGGCCGATGTGCTGGTGCCAACCATCACCGACCGGATCGATTCCAAGGTCATCGTCCGCGCCGGTCCCGATCTGAAACTGATCGCCAATTTCGGCGCCGGCGTGGACAACATCGACGTCAAGACGGCGCTCGACAAGGGCATCACCGTCACCAACACGCCCGGCGTCCTGACCGAGGACACCGCCGACATGACGATGGCGCTAATCCTGGCCGTGCCGCGCCGTCTGGTGGAGGGCGTCAAGGAACTCGAGGCCGAACATTTCCAGGGCTGGTCGCCGTCCTGGATGCTTGGCAACCGGCTACAGGGCAAGCGTCTCGGCATTGTCGGCATGGGCCGCATCGGCCAGGCGGTGGCGCGCAGGGCCAAGGCGTTCGGACTGCAGATCCACTACCACAATCGCAAACCCGTCGGCGCCACCATCGAGCGCGAGCTGGAGGCAACCTATTGGGAAAGCCTCGACCAGATGCTCATGCGCATGGACATCGTCTCGATCAACTGTCCGCACACGCCGGCGACCTATCATCTGCTGTCCGCGCGCCGCCTCAAGCTGATGAAGCCGAGCGCCTACGTCGTCAACACCGCGCGCGGCGAGGTGATCGACGAGAACACGCTGGCGCGTATGCTTGAACAAGGCCAGCTTTCCGGCGCGGGTCTCGACGTGTTCGAACACGAGCCGGCGGTGAACCCGAAACTCTTGAAGCTCAAGAACGTGACGCTGCTGCCCCACATGGGCTCAGCCACCATCGAGGGCCGCATGGACATGGGCGAGAAGGTCATCATCAACATCAAGACCTTCGCCGACGGCCACAAACCGCCGGACCGCGTTATCCCGGCGATGCTGTAGGCACGATCACTCGCTACAAATTGAATCGATTTGGCGATTCGGCAGCCGGGTGGATTGCTCTCGAAGAAGTCTTATCATGCGGTCTTCATGACATGATCGGGGTGGGCCATGTTCGATTTCCTGCCAAGCTGGCTACTGAAGCCCCTTCTGGCGCTGGTTCAGAAGTGGGATTGGCTAAGCGCGAAGGTCAACGCCTATGCGATCAATGCCGCGGTCAACGCAGCGCCGCATCGGCCTTTCGCCTTCAGCACATTCTCCGACTACACCTGCTGGACGTCGCTGACCGATCAGACCTG
>CAZCJI010000101.1:0-9033 GCA_964498625.1 uncultured Rhizobium sp. | reverse complement strand
GGTCCTACCAGGGCCACAGTACGTGGCCCTCTTCCTCCATTGGACATGATCGCCTCCATCACCCTGTTACGCAGGGCGTCGAGGCGCGGCGGGCGTCTTCTTCCCAAGGCTTTGGGCGGCGTCACGCGCCCCGCTTAGGCCGCGATGCTCGCGCCGCTACGCGCGGCTTGCAAGGCAAATGTTATTTTGCGTTAGCGAAGGTTTCCACAGAACCGCTGGATGCGGCGGCAGGCTTCTTCGAGCTTGGCGTTCGAGGTTGCGTAGGACACGCGGAAGAACGGCGACAGGCCGAACGCCGCGCCGTGCACGGCGGCAACTCCTTCACTTTCGAGAAGCTCTGTGACGAAATCCTCGTCATTCGCGATGGTCTTTCCCGATGGCGCTGTCTTGCCGATCAGCTTCGCGATCGAAGGATAGACATAGAACGCACCTTCGGGTTTCGGGCATTCGACGCCGTTGCACTGGTTCAGCATCGAGACGACGAGGTCGCGGCGCTCCTCGAACACCTTCTGGAATTTCGGGATGAAATCCTGCGGGCCGTTCAGCGCTTCCACGCTTGCCCATTGCGAGATGGAGGATGCATTCGACGCCGACTGCGATTGCAGTTTGGAGAGCGCCTTGATCAGCGGCTCCGGCCCGCCACAATAGCCGATGCGCCAGCCGGTCATAGCATAGGCTTTCGACACGCCGTTCATCGTCAGCGTGCGGTCGTAAAGTTTCGGCTCGACCTGTGCGATGGTGTGATATTTGAACCCGCCATAGACGAGATGCTCGTACATGTCGTCGGTCAGCACCCACACTTGCGGATGCTTGAGCAGTACATCAGCGAGCGATTGCAGCTCATCGCGCGTGTAGCAGGCGCCCGTCGGATTGCAGGGCTGGTTCAGGATCAGCCATTTCGTCTTCGGTGTGATCGCGGCCGCGAGCGCGTCGGCGCGCAGCTTGAAACCGTCGGCAAGTTTCGTTTCCGGCAGCACCGGCTTACCGCCGGCCAGCAAGACGATGTCGGGATAGCTCACCCAGAACGGCGCAGGGATGATGACCTCGTCGGCGGCATTCAACGTCGCCATCATGGCGTTGTAGATGATCGCCTTGCCGCCAGGCGCGACGAAAGTCTGCGCCGGTGCGTAGTCGAGACCGTTCTCGCGCTTGAACTTGGCGGAGATGGCCTTGCGCAGTTCTGGGATGCCTTCGACGGCAGTGTATTTCGTCTCGCCGCGCTTGATCGCAGCGATCGCTGCGTCCTTGATGTTGTCCGGTGTGTCGAAATCCGGCTCTCCGACCCCCAGGCTGATGACATCGCGGCCCGCGGCGACGAGATCGCGGGCTTTTTGGGTGGCGGCAATCGTTGGCGAGGGCTGGATGCGGTTCAGCGACTCGGAAAGGAAGCCCTTGGGCAGAATGGTCGACATATTTTCGCGGGCTCCCGCCGCTGATTCCGTGGCGATTAAGGCCATCAACTATCAACCAGGAACCCAGGTAACAAGCGGAAATCCCCCGATTTGCTGATTTTCAACCCTGCTGCGGCTATTGTGCAGGTCCGCCGAATGAGTCTCGCACATGCGCCCTTTGGCTCTCGTCTTTCTGGCCGCCCTGACCTTGCTGTCCTGTTCGCGCGCCGCGCCGCCAACGGGCAAGTGGGAAGGCACCTATGAGAGCGACGACACCCTGATCGCAGCACGTCTCGAGATCGGCGCCGATGGATTGGTGAAGGTGAGTGCGCCCGATCTGCTCAACATCGGCGCGACGCCCTCAGATCAGCGCGGCGGCATGCGCGCACAACTCGCGGGCGATCTGGCCGCGGGCTGGGGCGAGGTCGCGCCGCGCAAGCTGGACTTCGACGGCGACACGTTTCGCAAGCCCGGCGGTATCGCGCCGCAGATCATCTGGAAGGCGCACAAGAATCAGATGCTGCTGGTCGTCTATATCGGCACGCAGCCGTCGATCCGCATTCCGATGCGCGCGGTGGGCGATTTCAGCGACAACCCGTTCGCTAGCTAGCTCACCATTTGTGGAATGCGAAGAACGCGGCGAGCGCGAGGAAGCCGAATGCGACGAGGTGATTCCATTTCAACGCTTCGCCGAGATAGGTCGTTGAGAAAATCGCGAACACCACAAGCGTGATCACTTCTTGCATGGTCTTGAGTTGGGCCGCCGAATAGACGCGATAGCCGTAGTGATTGGCTGGCACGGCGAGGCAATACTCCAGAAGCGCGATGCTCCAGCCCGCAAGGATCAGCATCCAGAGCGGCGCGTTTGGAAACCGCAGCTGACCGTACCACGCGAAGGTCATGAAGATATTGGAGCCGAAGAGCAGCAGGATCGGAGCGATCGCCGTCCAGTTCATGGTCAAACCTCACGCGAATTTGTCTGTCAGAACAGCGTTTAACCGGACGCTGTCGTGGACCGGGTAGAGAGCGGATGATAACGTCTTTCCAGCAATCCTAAGGATTTCGCCATGGTTGCGAAAATACCTGGAGCGGCAGTTTTGGGTGTCGTTTGCTTGTTCGCGTTCGGCAGCGCCGACGCCGCCGTGACCGTTCTTGGGAGCGGTCCGGCGCAGGAATGTTTCCACGCGGCCGAGTATGGCGGCGAACCGAACGACGGAATCAATCGCTGTACCTCCGCCCTCGATATGATCCTCACCCCAACGGATCGCGCGGCGACCTTCGTCAACCGTGGTGTTCTTCGTCTGGCGCTTCATCAGAACGACCGCGCGTTGCTGGACATCGACAGCGGCATCGCGATCGCGCCGGATCTCGGCGACGCCTATATCGATCGCGGCGCTGTTTCGATTGCTCTTGGACGCTATGAAGATGCGCTAGCCGATCTGAACAAGGGAATCGATCTGGGGCCGCATCGCCCGCAGGTCGCGTACTACGATCGCGCGATCGTCTTTGAGCAGCAGGGCGATATTCGCTCGGCCTATAATGACTACAAGAAAGCGCTGGAGGCCGCGCCGGATTTTGAACCGGCGCAGCGAGAATTGAAGCGATTCCGCGTGGTGCACAACG
Source organism: uncultured Rhizobium sp. (assembly GCA_964498625.1). Lineage (GTDB taxonomy): Bacteria > Pseudomonadota > Alphaproteobacteria > Micropepsales > Micropepsaceae > Rhizomicrobium. The sequence goes on along the minus strand of CAZCJI010000101.1, from coordinate 6,019 downwards.
GCAGTGGTATCTGATCACCATTAAGTGCGCGAATTTCGTCGCGAGCCCTGCCGAAGCCAACGCTGCGGCGACACACCGTTACAATTTCGCAGCCTCACCGATCTTTCCTCATTAACCCCTCGCGCTCCACATTCGGTGCGGTCGTGCCTCCTCGGCGTTCCCCAATGATGGGTGCGGCTTTAGGGCGGTCGGACTGGTTCGGTGCCCCCACATCGAATCAACGGTCCGGCCGCCCAAACCCTCTAAATCCGGTCAGAGATTTAAGTTGTCGCTGCACCTGCGAAGGAGATAAGTGGCGGGGCCTTGTCTTCCGTGTTTCGGCCTCTATGTATGGGTATTCGCACCTCTTGCCCCGATTTGAGCGAGTAGTTCCATGAAATCGCTATTGCGTTCCTCCGTTTTTGCCCTGTCAGGACTGGCGGTTGCTGCCTGTTCGACCGACCCGCCGGTAGCCCTCAAGTCGGGGGAAATGCCGTCAGCTTTCACCGCGCCGATAACGAAAAGCAGCCAGGTCTGGCCGACGGCCGACTGGTGGACCGGGTTCAGCAGCCCGGAATTGACGCAGTTCGAAGTGACCGCGCAGCAGGAGAACAACGACCTCGCAGCCGCGGTCGCCCGCGTGGTTCAGGCGCGTGGTAACACGGGCATCGCGGCGTCGGCGTTGTTTCCGGCCGTCGATCTGAGCGGCAGCGCACAGCGCAGCGGATCCAGAACCGCTGCCACGACGATTGGCAGCATCACCACGCCCGCGACGACTTTTACGACCAATACGTTCGGCGTTTCGCTCAACGCGAGCTATGAACTCGATTTCTGGGGCCTCGCGCAGGATAATCTGCGCGCCGCGCAATACAACGCCCGCTCCGCGCTCTATGCGCAGCGCGTCGAGGCGCTGACCGTCACCTCCGATGTCGCCAACACCTATCTCGATGTGCTGGCGCTGCGTGACCGCATCAAGATTGCCAAGAACAATGTCGAAGCCGCCAAACGCATTCTTGCCATCACGCAGGCCAAGGTGACGAACGGCGTGTCTTCCAACCTCGATCTTGCGCAGCAGAGCGCAATTCTCGCCGGTGTCGAAGCGACGATTCCGTCCTTGGAGGAACAGGAACGCGAAGCACGCTATGCGCTCGCCGTTCTCATCGGCCGCGCACCGGAAGGCTTCGATGTCAAAGCCACGACGATCTCAGGCGTCTCGGCGCCCATCGTGCAGCCGGACATGCCGGCCTCGCTGCTGACACGTCGTCCCGACATCGCTGCGGCGGAAGCCAATCTGGTTTCTGCACATGCCAGCGTCGATGCGGCGCGCGCGGCGTTCCTGCCGGGGATCGGTCTGACCGGATCGGGCGGCTATTCCAATCCGCAGATCGGCTCGCTGTTCAATCCGGAAAGCCTTGCCTGGAGCATCGGTGCGTCGCTGCTGCAGACAGTCTTCGATGGTGGAACCAAGACCTCGCAGCTCGATGTGAACAAGGGCCGCGAGATGGAACTGGTCGCCGACTATCGCGGCACGGTGTTCAATGCGCTGTCCGACACTGAAAGCGCGCTCGGACAGGTCACAAGCCTCGCGAACCAGGAATCGTTTACAGCCGAACAGGTGAAACAGGCAGCGGAAGCGTTCCGTATCTCTGAACTGCAATATCGCGAAGGCGTAGCCGATCTGCTGGCGGTGCTGCAGACGCAGCAGACGCTGTTCACCGCGCAGGACACGCTGGTGCAGGTGAAGCTTGCGCGTCTTCAGGCCGATGTCAGCCTGTACCGCGCACTCGGCGGCGGCTGGTCTATCGATCAGGACAAGGGCGCGCCGACGCGCAACGACTTCCAGCCGGTGCCGATTGTTTCAGTGTTTAACGGCTAGATGTGGCCCAGCACGCGGTGCGGCGTGTAGGGTTTTGACAGCGCCTTGATTTCGTCCTCGCTCAGCACGATCGACAGCGCCGCAATCGCGTCTTCAAGATGGCCCATCTTGGAGGCGCCGATGATCGGCGAGGTCACGCCCTTGCGGCTCAAGAGCCAGGCGAGCGCGACCTGGGCGTTGGGCACGCCGCGCCTTTGCGCGATGTCGCTGACCGCATCCACCACCGCGAAGTCGCTCTCCTGATAGTACATGTTGTGCGCAAATTCGTCGGATTTGGCGCGCGCCGTCTCGCCCTTGTCCTGGCGGCGGCGATTGCCGGTTAGGAAACCGCGCGCCAGCGGACTCCACGGGATCACGCCGATGCCCTCCGCGCGGCAGAGCGGCATCATTTCGCGCTCTTCCTCGCGATAGATGAGATTGTAATGGTTCTGCATGGAGACAAAGCGCGTCTTGCCGCGCTTCTCCTGCGTGTGGAGATAGTTCGCGAACTGCCACGCGTACATCGATGACGCGCCGATGTAGCGCGCCTTGCCCGACTTCACGACATCGTCGAGCGCATCGACGGTCTCCTCGATCGGCGTGGTCGGATCGAAGCGGTGGATCTGATAGAGATCGACGTAATCCATGCCCAACCGGCGCAGCGAATTGTCGATGCCGTGCATGATGTGTTTGCGCGAGAGCCCGCGCTGGTTCGGATCGTCGCTCATGGGCGAACAGACCTTGGTCGCGACTACGATGCGCTCGCGCGAATCGGCGAAGTCCTTCAGGGCCCGGCCGAGCACTTCCTCGCTGGCGCCCAATGAATAGACGTCGGCGGTATCGAAGAAATTGATCCCCGCTTCCAGCGCCTTTTTGATGAAGGGCCGGCTCGCGTCCTCGTCCAGGACCCAGTCGCGCCATTTCGGCGTGCCATAGGTCATGCAGCCGAGGCAGATGCGTGTGACTTTCAGACCGGTATTTCCGAGTGAGATTTTTTCCATGAACAGATTCCCGATTGCGCTGAACATAGTTTACGGCGTGCGTCGCGTTGTGCACAGCACCATTGGGCATGGTTTCCGTTGCGGCCGTTAAGCTCACCGCTTAACCTCCCTTAAAAGATTCGCTGTCCGGCGGGGGCACTTCACGGCACGGATCGGGCGAGGGGAGGCACCATGCCTGCAAGCAGAATTCGCCGCCGGGTTCGCGGCACCAAACCGCGCACACACCTGTCAGCGCCGTTCCGCCGTATTCCGCAAGCGATGAAGCGCAACTTGCCGTCACGTCGCCGTTCGCGCGCCAGCCGCATCTAATTGCACGGTCCATCGCCGACCGTCACAATGGCGTGTCGAAGGATGCGCCGTGTCGAGTTTCAATTTCATCCCCTACGATCTTCCGCCCGAGGCCAACGCGCTTCGCGGCGAGGTGCGCGCGTTCCTGAAAGATGCGCTCGGCGATATGCCGGCGGCGGAGCGTTCGCGCTCCTGGTCGGGTGGCAGCCGTGCGTTCAGCAGGAAGTTGGGCGAACGCGGCTGGATCGGCATGACATGGCCGAATAAATATGGTGGCCACGAGCGCTCCTATGCCGAACGCTATGTCGTGATCGAGGAATTGCTGGTCGCCGGCGCGCCGGTGTCGTCGCATTGGGTTGCGGATCGCCAGAGCGGGCCTTTGCTTTTGCGCTTCGGCACGGAAGAGCAGCGTCAGACGCTGCTGCCCGCCATCGCGCGCGGCGAATTGTCGTTCTGCATCGGCATGAGCGAGCCGGGATCGGGGTCCGATCTCGCCAGTGTGCGCACGCGCGGGCGCAAGGTCGATGGCGGCTGGAACGTCTCGGGCCAGAAGATCTGGACGTCTGGCGCGCAGAGTGCGGACTGGATGATCGCGCTGGTGCGCACCGGAGATGCCGAGCAACGCCACGCGGGCCTCAGCCAGTTGCTCGTGGACATGAAAAGCGAGGGCCTCACCGTGAAGCCCATCGCCAATCTCACCGGCGAGAGTCACTTCAACGAGGTGTTCTTCGACGATGTGTTCGTGCCGGAGAACCGGCTGATCGGTGCGGAAGGCGGCGGCTGGGCGCAGGTCGGCGCCGAACTTGCCTATGAGCGCAGCGGGCCGGAGCGTTATCTCTCCAGCATCCGCCTGTTCCTCGAATTCCTGCGCGTCGTGGGCGACAAGCCGAGCGAGGCGGAGCGGTTGCTCATCGGCGCGATGACCGCGCGGATGTGGACCTTGCGCCAGATGTCGCTGTCGGTGATGGGCAAGCTCGTCGCCGGCGAGAACCCGGCGGTCGCGGCGGCAGTGGTAAAGGATCTCGGCACCTCGTTCGAGCAGGATATTCCGCGCGACGTGCAGGCGATTGCGCAATCCGACGACGAGGCGTTCCAGCGCACGCTGACCTATCTGTTGCAGACCTCGCCATCGTTCTCGCTGCGCGGCGGCACGCGTGAAATCCTGCGCGGCATCATCGCGCGCGAATTGGGGCTTCGATGAGCGAGCTGCGCACCCTTCTCGCCGATACGACCGAGCGTGTGCTTGCGGGCAATCCCGACTGGGCGGCGGTCGAAGCGGCGGGTCTGACGAACGTGCTCGTGCCGGAAGAGCAGGGCGGTTTCGGCGGCACATGGGAAGACGCGTATATCGTCGTGCGCGCGTGCGGCGCGCATGCCATCGATCTTCCGATCGCTGAGACCATTCTCGATTCCGCCAATGTGAACGACCGCGATCTGTATATGGCTATGATGCTCGCCGCGAAGATGGCGGGCGCGCTGAACGCGGCGCTCGATCTTTCGGTGCAATACACGCGCGAGCGGCAACAGTTCGGCAAGCCGCTCGCGAGCTTTCAGGCGATCCAGCAGCAGCTTGCAGTGTTCGCGGAAGAGGCCGCGGCCGCGGACATGGCAGCGGCGTCCGCGTTCCGCGCGGCAGATCGCGGCGACGCGTGGTTCGAGATCGCCTGCGCCAAGCTCCGCGCCAATCAGGCCGCGCGTATCTCCACCGGCATCGCCCATCAGGTGCACGGCGCGATGGGCTTCACCGCGGAATATCGCTTGCAGCATTTGACCAAGCGCCTTTGGGCCTGGGGCTCCGAACACGGCAATGAGCGCTATTGGTCTGACCGCATCGGCGCGCGCATAGCCGCGCGTGGACCGGCGAACTTCTGGCCGGATTTGGTGGGTTGATCATCCTCCAATTCGTCATGGCCGGGCTTGCCCCGGCCATCCATTTACTCACGCGGAATCGCGGAGAGCGTGAGGCGTTAGATTCAGTAAAAATTCACTTCAGGCGAGGGAGTTCAGGAAGGATTTTGGCCATCTCGATGGCAAATCTGTTTTGTTGTCCGTTGCCGGGAAAGGGCACGGCGTGAAGCGTCCCACAGAATCCGGCTTCCGACGCTGCTTCGTTCACAACATGCTTCATGCCAAGAAGTAGTGTCACAATCGCTTCGGGTCGATACTCCTTGATGCGCATTGCGAGCTGCTTTTTCGCTTCCCACCATTTTGTCTCGCGTTTCGATTTTCGCTTTAGATCGTTTATTGGCTCCAACACGAGATCGTCGAGATACCAGCCATATTGTTTGAAAGTGCTGAGAAAATTTTCGGTCGCACCAAACGCTTGCTCCACGGCACTTCGCATGTTTCGGAGCATTTGTGTTTCTCGCGAATAAAAGAAATCGCCGCTCACAGGAGCAGACTCTCCGACAAATAGGGTTGTGATTTTCGGGGGGCGGTGGCTCGCTCTGATCGTCTCAGTCTGATTCATGGCCGGCGTTTCTCCGAGTTCGCTCAGACATTGATGGGCCTCCTCATATCCAGCAAGGTGTCGCAGTGCTCCACGCCATCGGAGTCTCCCGTAGTCGATGGATGGCCGGCTCAAGCCCGGCCATGACGAACTGAGGGGCCGTTGTGTAATCTTTCCAAAACTGATAATTTGTCAGTTCTAAAATGGGGTTCCGAATGAACGCGCCTTTCCGTGTCGATCAGCAGGTTCTCGATGTCGCCATTATCGGCGCGGGGTTTTCGGGGCTTTGCATGGCGATCAAGCTCAAGGAGTCCGGCCGCACGAACTTCAAGGTGTTCGAGAAGGCGTCGGATATCGGCGGCACCTGGTTCCTGAACCGCTATCCGGGCTGCGCCTGCGACGTGCCTTCGCATCTCTATTCGTTTTCGTTCGAGCAGAACCCGAACT
>CAZCJI010000100.1:0-9089 GCA_964498625.1 uncultured Rhizobium sp. | reverse complement strand
AACGCGACGCGCGCCTTGCCATCGCGGGTGTTGTCGGATTGGGCCATCAGCGCGTCGAATTTCGGATTGGAATAGGTGCCGTAGTTCATGTCCGTCGTCGCGCTCTCGAACAGGAACAGGTAGTTTTTCGGATCGCGATAATCCGCGATCCAGCCCGCCCACGCGACGTCGAACTGGTGATTGCGCAGCGTCTGATAATGGATCTGGCTGTCGGACGGAACGAGGCGGATGCTCACGCCGGCCTGACGCCACATCTCCTGCAACGCAACGGAGATGAGCTTGGTCTCGCTGTTCAGGATCATCGCGAAATCGAAGGTGAGCGGATTGTTCGGACCGAAACCGGCCTCGGCGAGAAGCCGTTTTGCTTTCGCAAGGCGCGCAGCCATCGGCGTGGCTTGGAACGATGCACGCGCTTTCGCGGGATAATCCGGGATGCCGGGTGGAATGAGCGCATAGGCCGGCTGCTCGCCCGCGCGCTCGACCTTGGCGCAGAGAACTTCGCGGTCGATCGCCAGCGACAGCGCGCTGCGCACGCGGATGTCGTCGAACGGTTTGTGCTTCACGTTGAACTGCACATAGCGGCTGAGCGTGTAAGGCGTCAGGCGAAGCTCCCTGGCCATGTTCTCGCGCAGCCAGTCGATCTTCTGTGGCGGCAGGCTGTCGTCGAGCAGATCGAACTCGCCGCCGCGCATGCGTTTCAGCGCCGCTTCCTCGTCCGGCGTCGGATAGAAGAAGACATTCTCGATCGCGACCTTCTCGGCATCGTAGAAGTGCGCGTTCTTGACGAGTTGGATGTGATCGTTCGGTCTCCACTCCTTCAAGGTGTAAGGCCCGTTGACGACGATATTCTGCGGCAGAATCCAGGCATCGCCGTATTTCTCGACAACATGTTGTGGAACACCGAAGGCCGCGAAATGGGTGAGAAGCTGCGCGATATACGGCACCTGGCAATGGAACTGCATTTCCAGCGTGCGATCGTCGATGGCACGCACGCCGATCTGATCGACCGGCACCTCGCCGCTCGCCGCCTCCTTCATGTTCCTGATCGGATAGAGAATCGAAACGTATTGCGCGGCGAATTTCGGGTTGGCGATACGGCGAAACGAGTAGACATAGTCATGCGCGGTGACGGGTTGTCCGTCGGACCATTTGTGATCGCGGATCTTGAAGGTGTAGGTCAGGCCATCCGCGCTGGCGGCGAAGCTCTCCGCGGCACCGAACGTCGAATTGCCCGCGATGTCCTCGGTCATCAGGCCGATGAACATGTCGCCGATGATATTGTACTCCCATTGGCCCTGTGCCTTGTGCGGGTCCAGCGTGTCGGGCTCCGCCCCATTGCCCCGATTTAATGTCTTGTTGTCGGCCTTGGAGAGCGTGAAGCCGCGTGACGAGCTTCCACGGAACGCGAAAACGCCGGCGCCAGCGACCACGACCGCGCCGCCAGCCATTGCCGCGCGGCGTGTGAATGTGGTTCGATTGGATAGCGTCATCTGCCAGGGCTCCAACCAGGGCGGTGCTTTGAGGTGCTACTCAAACGTTAATGCGCGCGGCCAAGCGTAGCGCCGGCATTAAACAACGAAGGAGTGAACGGGTCATGAATTTGCGCGCTGCCGCCACAACGGCTTTGGCTCTTCTGGTGTTTCCCATAGCTGCCCATGCGGGTTCTCATGACGCCCTGCTTCAGGCCATGCAGCAGTGCTCGACGTTCACCGACAATGAGAGGCGGCTGTCCTGTTACGATGAGCTGTCGGCGCAGATAAAGCAGGCGCTCGCAACGGATTCGTCGGCGCCCCAGGCCGTTGGAGAGCAGACGACGCCACAGCAATTCGGCAGCGAATATCTGCCGGGGCGTGTTTCCAAGCCCGATGAAGTGCAGGACGGGCCGATCGATACCGTCACGGCGAATGTCACGGATTACGCGCTGAATCCGTTCGGAAAGTTTGTCGTGTTCCTGGAGAGCGGTCAGGTGTGGAAACAGATCGACGGCGAAGCCGACATCGCTAATTTCAAGAAAGGCGGCGAGAACACCGTGATGATTTCGCGCGGTATGCTCGGCAGCTACAACATGCAGATCAACGGTTCGAAGAAGGTATTCAAGGTCAAGCGCATCAAATAGCGATCTGGTCGTGCTCGGCGACAAGATGCCCGGGCGCGACTTCGACCAGCTTGGGCCGGTATTGTTCCGCGTCTGGGTCGTCGATCATCCTGGACTTGAGAAATATAAGTGGCGCGCGGCTGTCGAGCGGCGATGAAAGTTCGCCGGCCAGACGGACGCGCTTCTTCGCGCGCTCCAGCTTTGGATCGGGGATCGGCGCCGCCGAGATCAGCGCCCTCGTATAGGGATGGCGCGGATCGGCATAGAGCGCGTCGTTGTCGGCAAATTCGACGACGCGGCCGAGATAAAGAACCATCACGCGGTGGGCGATCTGGCGCACGATGGACAGATCGTGGCTGATGAAGATCAGGGACATGCCGAAATTGGATTGCAGCGTGCGAATGAGATCGACGATCTGCGCCTGGATCGACGCGTCGAGCGCGCTTACCGCCTCATCGCAGACCACGAGCTTGGGCTCCAGGATCATGGCGCGCGCAATACCGACGCGCTGGTTCTGGCCGCCTGAGAATTCGTGCGGATAGCGGTTGATCCAGGCGGGGTCCAGACCGACGCGATCCATCATATCCCGCACGCGCTTTCGTACGTCGGCGACGGCAAGGTCCGGTTTGAGCGTGCGCAGCGGTTCGGCGATGGATTCGCCCACGGCCATGCGCGGATCGAGGCTCGCAAGAGGGTCCTGGAAGACGATCTGGAAGTCCTTGCGCGACTTTCGGACTTCGCGTTCGTTCAAACCCGCAATGTCGTTTCCAAGCCAAAGAACAGTGCCATCGGTCTTGGGAATGAGCTTCAGCGCGGCGCGCGCGAGTGTGGATTTTCCGCTGCCGGATTCTCCCACGATCCCCAACGTCTCGCCCTGCCTAAGCGTGAAACTGATGCCGTCAACGGCGTGCAATTGCCTGGTCTGCCAGCCTATCGGCATCGGAAAGTTCACGCGCAGGTCGGAGACTTTTAGGACCTCACCGGCCATCCCATGAGCAGGTTCGATCCGTCTCCCGGGATCGGGACTGTCCATGCGCGGCATCGCGTCGAGCAGCATCTTCGTATAGTCGTGCTTGGGTCTGTAGAAGATGTCATCGGCGCTCCCGGACTCGACGATCTCGCCCGCGCGCATCACCAGCACGCGGTCTGCCATGGCGGCAATCACGCCCATGTCGTGACTGACAAGCGCGATGGAGGTTTTCAGTTCGGCCTCCAGATCGCGCATGATGTCCAGTATCTCAGCCTGCACCGTCACGTCGAGCGCGGTGGTTGGTTCGTCCGCGATGAGGAGGTCGGGTCCGCAGACCGTCGCCATCGCAATCATCACGCGTTGGCGCATTCCGCCGGACAGCTCATGCGGATATTGCTGCATGCGGCGGCGGCCTTCTGGAATGCGCACGAGTTCGAGAATCTCAAGCGCCCGCTTCTCGGCCTCATCGCGCGGCAGGCGTTGGTGGATGCGGATGCCTTCGATGATCTGTTCGCCGATCCGCATATGCGGCGTCAGAGAGGTCAGCGGATCCTGAAAGATCATGGTGATCTTCGAGCCTCGCAATCTGTTGAGCGATTTCTGCCGCAGACCCAGGATCTCTTCGCCGCGATATTTCACGCTTCCGTTCGCGCGGCCGTTCGGTGAGAGAAGGCCGATTGCGCCCAGGAATATCTGTGTCTTGCCAGAACCGGATTCGCCCACGATACCGAGACATTCGCCGGCATCGACATCCAGATTGAGATTTCTGACAGCGTGCACTTCGCCGTCGGGCGTTGCGAAGCGGACGTTGAAGTCCCTGATCTCGAAAATCCTTTCGCCCATGTCAGCGATCTTTCGGATCGAGAGCGTCGCGCAGTCCGTCGCCGATGAAATTGAAGCAAAACAACGCGACCGCCATGAAACCGGCGGGGAAGATCAGAAGCCACGGCGCGGTTTCCATCTGCTCGGTACCGTCGGCGATCAGAACGCCCCACGAAGCGAGCGGCGGCTGTATGCCGAGACCCAGAAACGACAGGAAACTCTCGGACAGAATGACGGCCGGGATTGTCAGCGTGACGTACACGACAACCGGGCCAAGGACGTTCGGAACGACATGCCGGAAGATGATGCCCCAGGCGCCGACACCGCCGGCACGCGCGGCCTCGATGAATTCCTTCTGCTTGATCGAAATCGTTTGACCGCGCACGATCCGCGCCATCGTCAGCCATTCGACCGCGCCGATGGCTACGAAAAGAAGCAAGAAGTTGCGGTCGAAGACCACCATCAGGATGATGACGAGAAAGATGAATGGCAGCGAATAGAGCACATCCACAAGCCGCATCATCAACGCGTCGATCCGGCCGCCGAGATATCCGGCAACCGCTCCGTACGTCACGCCGATCAGCAGGCTGACAAAGGTCGCCACAAATCCCACTGCCAGTGACACGCGCGCTCCATAGAGCACGCGCACAAAGAGATCGCGGCCAACCGAGTCCGTGCCGAACCAGTGGGTGCCGCCGGCATGACAGGCCGCGTCATGCCCGGGCCACCAGTCGGGTGCGCAGGAAATCGTCGCGTAGTCGACTGCGTTGTAGGCATATCGCGACAGGAGCGGTGACAGGATCGCCATAACGGCGATGATTGCGAGCACGATGATGCTGACGACCGCTGCCCGGTTGCGCACAAGCCGATGCCGCGCATCGACCCAGAGACTGCGGCCCTGAACGTCCTGCGCCTTTTGCATGAGCGCGGCGCCTTCTCCCGTGACCCCCGTCGCGATCATGTGCGATAGCTCACGCGAGGATCGAGCACGGCGTAGAGCAGGTCGGCCAGCAAATTGAATACGATGATGAATGCGGCGTAGAAGATCACAACGCCGAGCACCAGCGTGTAGTCGCGGTCGAGCGCGGCGAGCACGAAATAGCGGCCGATACCGGGCAGGCCGAATATCTGTTCGACGATCAGCGAACCGGTCACGAGTTGCGCCACCGCTGGCCCGAGATAGCTGACAAGGGGGAGCAGCGCGGCCTGTAAGGCATGTCGCGTGACGATGCGGTGGCCCGGCAATCCTTTGGCGCGCGCGGTCCGGATATAGTTCGAGTGCAGCACCTCAACCATGCTGCCGCGCACGAGCCGCGCGATGATCGCGATCTGCGGCAGCGCAAGGACGGTCACGGGAAGAATCATGTTGCGCAATGCTCCGCCGTTCCAGCCTCCCACCGGCAGAGAAATGTCCACGCCAAAAATGTGCACGCCGTATACGCCAAAGAATAAGGTGAGAAGCGGCGCGGTCACGAACGTCGGAATCGTGATCCCGAACATAGCCACGCTCATTATGGCATGATCGAAAAGCCGGTTCTGATTGAGCGCGGCCACGATGCCCAATCCGATGCCGAAAATCAGCGCAAGCAGGATCGCAGAGAGTCCCAGCTTGGCGCTGACCGGCAGGCCGTCCTCGATCAATTGCGTGACGGTGAATGCCTTGTTCTTGTACGAGGGGCCAAGATCGCCATGCGCAAGCCGGCTCACATAGAGCGCGTATTGTTCGTAGACCGGTTTGTCGAGCTGGTAGGCCGCTTTGATATTGTGCTCGATTTCAGGCGGCAGATGGCGCTGGCTGTCGAACGGCCCGCCCGGCGCCAGGCGCATCATGAAGAAAGCGAGCGTTATGATGACCAACAGGGTAGGAATCGCACCCAGAATGCGGCGCAATGCATAAGACGTCATCTATTGCTCACTTGCGCCGCGCTTGGCGCGGCCCCCTGACTGATTCGAATCGTCGGCGACGGTAGGCGCGCTGTCAACGCGCGGAAGCGTAATGCAGGGAACTTTCCGAAGTGTTGCCGCGTGGGATCCGCGATTAACGATTCCGCCACGCCTGCCAGTGGGTCATGATCGCCGTACCGTGCGCCTGCCACCATGCATCATCCACGGCGAATGCCGTCGCAAAATGCTCCGGCGCCGTCGGCGAGAAAGGGCGCATGTCGATCCCGAGCTCCGGATTCTTACCGATAAGTTTCGATGCCGAACGCCGGGCAGGGCCATAAGGAACCCAGTCCGCAACGGCCGCGAGGTTCGTCGCGGAGGTCGCGAAGCGCATGAAATCCATCGCCATGTCGCGTTTTGGATCGTCCTTTGGAATACCGAAGACATCGAGTTCGTAAAGCTGCTTGTCCCAGATCGCCGCCAGCTTCCGTCCATGGATGGCGGCGTCATAGATGTCACCGTTCAGCGCGGTCGCGAATGCAGCGCGGCCGTCCTCGATCATCGCGACGGGTTCGCTGGACCTTGTCCACCACACGATCGATCCCCGGATCGTGTCGAGTTTGGCGAGCGCGCGCGAGACGCCCTGATCGGTTGAAAGAACGGGATAGATATCTTTTGGGGCCACGCCGTCGGCCAGCAAAGCGAGCTCAAGATTGAGCTTGGGGCTTGTACCGCGCAGCGCCCGCGGACCGGGGAAGCGCGCGAGATCGAAGAAATCTGAAACGGTTGCCGGTTTCTCTGTCGCGAAGTTGTTGGGCGCGTATACGATAAGCTGACTGTAGACCATACTGCCAACCCAGCAGGGCCCGAGCGCGTTAGGAACAAAGTCGGCTTTCGACAATTCTCCATTGGCTCCCGCTGGCAGGCTCGCGGCATTGACGGGTTCGAGCAATCCTTCGCGGCATGCCGCAATGGCGTCGGGAAGCTCAAGGTCCATGACATCCCAGCGGTACTGTTTGCCCGCAATCTGCTCGCGAAGTTCGGTTAGACCACCGTCGTATTCGGCTATGTGAACGTCGATCCCGGTCTTCTGGCCATAGGGAAGGAAGAGGGCACTCGCTTGCGCGCGGCCATAAGGCCCGGCCCAGGTCACGGCCGTCAGCACAGGCGCTTTGCGCAGGAAGACAAAAGCGAAAAGGGCGGCGGCCATCGCGAGCGCCAGAACGAGCACGATGATCCAGGTCCGCCGCTTCATGTGGTCCTCAGTGAATGCCGAGCATGTTTTTTAGCGCATCGCCGATATTTTTGTGCTTTTTCTTTGGCGCGTTGGGGTCCTGGGGTTTGGAAGGTCCGAGCAGCCCCTTGAACGGCGCCTTTCCAGATTCCAGGTTGTCCAAAACGCCATGAAGAACGCCGGCGACATCGGCGGTATAGTGGACGTGCTTCCACGGCCCTTTGATGCGGAACGGTACGCCGAGCGAGAGTTTCTGTTTGGCGACGATCGCGTCCGCCTGCGGCAAGATTCTGAAATCGATGCTGCGGTTGCCGATATCGATGGCTCCCGACCCGGTCGCTTTCAGCACCGGCCCGGCCATTTGAAAATCTTTGCTGGTCAATATGCCGTTCGCCACGGCGAAACTGCCGCCCATGTTGGAATATGATGTGAACGTGTCGGGTTTGATCGCATCGCCGAGCATCGTCAGCACAGCACGCGCGACGGCGCCGAAGTCGACGCCACGCAGACGCCCATCGCGGAACGCGACAGAGCCCTGGCCGCTCAGGCCGTGCATGATCGTACTCGGGTCGGATCCGGCCGATGTCAGATCGAGCCGAATTGTCCCGGTCCCTTCGATCTGCTTGACGCCGATCGCGTCTGTGAAGAACGGAGCCAGCGCCACGTTGTCGAATTCCAGCGTGTTGTGAAAAGCCGGCGCCGGACCGTTTGTGTCGATCTTCAGCGCAGCGTTGCCGCGGCCGCCATAGAGAGACATGGGGAAAAGTGCGGCATCGAGTTTTCCGTCTTGCAGAGTCACGCGCATGGTCGTTCTGCCGAGACTTAAATTCCTGACTGTTACCGAGCCGGCATCGATCGTGAGATTGGCGTCAGATTTTCTTAGGATGTCGAGCGAGACCGGTTCATCGCTCCATTCATCGGTACCGTGCGCGCTGTGCGCCGTTCCCGGTCCATGTCTATGCTTGATATAGGAATTCATATCCAGGCGATCGATTGACAGATGTCCGTCGAGGCGCGGCCGCAATTCGCCTTTGGCGAGGTCGATATCGCCGCCGATGTGCATGGTGTCGAGTGTTGCCGACAGCCCCGTTAGAGCGAGGGCCCGGTTGTCGCCGGCAATCGCGCTCTGCAGAGATAACGCACCGAACCCGCCACTGTCCGGCATGCGCGTCCCAAGCCATGTGGCGTCGTCGCGAAGAGATGCTGTATCGACCTTGATGTTGCCCGAAACGCGCCCGTCCGGCATGACCGATCCGGAGAAGTTCAGGTGCGAGCCGGCAGATACGAGCGAAAGCTCAAGGTTGCTTTCGCGCGCGTTCAAGAACCGGTCGGGCGTCGCGGCTTTTGCCCGGAAAGAAACCTCGCGGCCGTTCCAGGTGAAGGAACCTGATGCCGTTGCCGGTCGATCGACTTCATCAAGCCCAATGGCGGCATCGATGTTCTCGAACCTGAGATTGGCGCGCGTCCGCGCGTTGGCATAGGTGAAACTGCCCTTGTTGATCTGAATTCCCGAGAAGCGAGGTGTGATTGAAAAGCGCGGGCCGGAATTTTCGGCTTTTGTTTTGTTTTTGTGTTCGACGATCCAGTTCGCGTTGCCATCGATACCAACCTCCAACGCGAAGACGGGTCTGTCGAGAACGATCCGGGTCAGCTCCACGTGCCCGGAAAGCAGCGGCCAAAACCGCACGCCCATTTGCACGTCGTCCGCGGTCGCAATCGGCGACGCGCGGCCATCCGGCGCCCCGGCCAGCGATATGCGGTCGGCCCGGATGGTGAGCGAAGGAAAAATGCTGAGGTGCAACGCGCCGGCGATCGTGAATTTTCGTCCGGTAGCCCGTCCAATGCCCTCTTCGATTTGGTCTTTGTAGACGCTGGCGGGGACTATAAGCGGCACCAGCGCGACCACTACCAGGAGCGTCGCGGCTACCGTCAGACCATAGCAAAAGACCCGTTTCATGCGGCGATCATAGGCCGTGTGCGGCGGTGCTGTGCAATGCTCCCAAGCCCTTGCTTTTATAAGGGTAGAACCCTAGTTTCCCGCTTCTTTTTGCGCGTGCAGTTGTAGCTCAGTTGGTTAGAGCGCC